>JBBFLP010000042.1:0-15553 GCA_037478975.1 Armatimonadota bacterium | reverse complement strand
CTTACCGTGCCGGAAGGAGCGGCGGAGCTGCGGCCGGAGCGCGCGTTCGGGATGCAGTGGGACGGCATCAACGCGCAGTACAGGGAGAAATACATGCTGGAGGGATACCACCCGGATGAGGTGGTCGTCACCTCCGTGGAGCCCGGCTCCGCGGCGGCGCAGGCGGGCATCCGGGAAGGGGATGTGCTGCTGCGCATCGGCAGCCGCAACATCCGCTGGGCTTTTGAGCTCTGGGGCGAGATTGACCGCTTGAAGAAGAACACCGGGGCATCCGTTCCCGTCCGCATACGGAGGGGCGGGCGCGACCGGCACACCGGACCCTCTGATCTTACCGGCCGGTTCGCGCTGGCCTGGGATGACCGCTTCCTTTACGTGGCGGCGGATATCACCGATGACGTCCACGCGCAGACGATGGCTCCCCTGGATTTCTGGATGAACGACAGCCTGCAGATCGGTCTGGACCCGGTGCTCGCCCGGACGGACGGCTACGGGGAGACAGGTCACGAGATCGGCGTTGCGCTGGATAGCAGTGGGCGGACTGTGGTTGTGCGCTGGGCAGGCCGCCGGGGGCAGACCGTCGGGCCGATGCCGGACGTCCCGGCCGCGGTGCGCCGTGTGGATGGACGCACTCTCTATGAGTTTGCCATTCCTCTAGATGATCTGACGCCCCTTTCCCCGGCGATGTGGGATACTGTGGGTCTGAGCCTTGTGGTCAACGACAGCGACGACGGTGAGACCCGGAAGGCGCGCCTGGAGCTCGACCCGCTGGCGATGACCGCAGGCAAGAGGCTGAATCGTTTTTCGCTCTGGCGCTTCCAGCAGCCGGAAGGAGGCCGACCGCGGGGTGCGGCGCTCTTCTGGGAGCGCCGCTGCCTGAAGCCCGGCGGCGCGGCGGAGCTCACACTCTCCGCGGCGGGCAGGGAGGGACAGCGTTTCACTGTGGAGACTCAGCTATCGCCTGCAGACAACCCTCGCGCTCGTCCCGTGAATGCGAGTGCGGAGGTGAAGGTGGCCTCCGAGCCAGCCGCCTTCCTGGTGAGGGTCCGGATTGTGGCGGCTCCTGGCAGGTACCGGCTGGCTGTCACGGTGAAAGATGAAAGCGGGAAGACCCTCGCCACGGAGAGCCTTCCCGTATACGTCTACCGGTGACCCGGCTTTTCAGGCTTCCACGATGCTGCGCGTCTCCGGCACATATCGCATCTTCCTGCCCCGGATTAGCGCCTGGTAAGCCAGGATGTTGGCCACTGCGTGCTTGTGACCCGCCTCCACGGGGGCGGCGGGCTGCGTGCGAGCGCGGACGGCCTCCAGCCAGTTACGCACGTGGCTCTCTCCCGGTTCGGGTGTCAGTTTGATGGCTTCCTTGATGGCATCCTTGCCACCTCCCGAGCCGCTGATGGTCCAGGTGGCGTCCGAGAACATGCCATTGGTGCCGTAGATCCGGCAGCCGCTGCCGGTGGAGTTGCCAAGCATGGAAGTGTACTGGCACTGGAACCCTTCCGGGTACTCCAGCAAAGCCGTGGCCGTGTCCTCGTGCTCCCGATGGTCCATCCAGACGTACTTGCCCCCGCTTGCCACGGCCGACGCCGGGTAGCCGGTCTGCAGGAACCAGTGCACCACGTCAAAGAAGTGCGTCCCCAGCAGCGCGAACGTTCCGTTGGTGTAGTCGCGATACAGTTGCCACTCCCGGTAGCGGTGCGGGTCGAACGGACGGTACGGCCGGTTCATCAGGAACCGCTTCCAGTCGACGTCCTGCTCCGTCAGCTCGAAGTTCCCCTTATTCCAGCGAGGATTCGAGTCGTTCCACATGATCTCCACGCGGCTGATCTTGCCCAGGATCCCGGACTGGATGGCTTTGGCAGCCGCCCGCCAGAAACCCTCCGTGCGCCGCTGCGTCCCCACCTGCACGATCTTCCCCGTCGCACGGACCGCATCCAGCGCCTCGTTTGCCTCGTCCAGCTCCGTCGCGAAGGGTTTCTCCACGTAGGCGTCCTTGCCGGCGCGCACGGCGTCGCGCAGCATGATGGCGTGGGCGAAGTCCGGGGGAGCGATGATCACCGCGTCTACCCCGTCCCACTCCAACAGCCCGCGATAGTCCACGAACTGGCGCACCTCTCCGCCATACCACTCTTTCATGGTCTGGGCGACCTGCTCGCGGCGGGCGTGCCAGGTGTCGCAGACGGCCGTGATCTCCGCATTGACCTCTTTGTCGAAGCCGTGCATCTCTCCGGCCAGGCTGTATCCACGTCCGCCCGCTCCGATGAGCCCGATACGGATCCGGTCATTCGCGCCGAAGGCCCGTGACGGCACAAACGTCGCCCCTGCCAGCGCGACCGCCGCCCCGGCCGCGCCGCGTCCCAGAAACTCCCTGCGAGTCATGTGCTGCCCTGACATTGCGCCTCCTCTTTTTGCAAGTGTGTTGCGCCGGACCCGCCGGGTTACTTCCGGCGGGCGAAATCCTGATAGATCTGCTCCAGCCGTTCCGCTGACGGCCGGCCTCGATGCACCCACAGGCGATACCTCAGCCGCAGCGGCTCTCCCGGCCGGATGGTGTAATCGTCCGTGCGGGAAGTGAACGCGGGATTCAGGTATCCGTAGAACCGCAGGGTCCATCCCGGCGGACTGTTCGGGTTGGAGGGATGGTCGAAGACCGTGATGCCGTCCAGCCGCAGCGTATCCGTGAAGCGCGCCGTGAAGTCCGCCCAGCGGTGGGCGTTGCGGTTCTCGTCCGCTGTGATAGGCCCGCTTGAGGTCAGAATGGTTTTGCTGTCGCACGGGCCGAAGCGCACGCCGAACCCGCTGTATCCCGTGTTCGAGACTCCCAGAGTCACCGGGGAGCCCGGTGCTGAAAAGAGCAACTCCACATCAATGATGCGTCCTCCGCCTTCAGCCCGGTAGACCGTCAGCGTCACCTGCTCCTCCAGGATGCGCTTGCCGTCGGCGTCCTGATACCACCCGTTGCGGAACCGCAGGACAGTCCGGTCCTCATAGAGGGCCGGAGTCAGCATCCTCTCGAAGCGTTGGCGTACCCCTTTCAGGGTCCAGAGGTCAGTCGTAATGCCGTCGCAGACCACCCTGTACCACATCCAGCTTACGCCCCGGTGGTGGAGATGGTCGGCGGGGAAGTCGTCCGTCAAGGGCAGGCCGTCCACGGAGTAGAGGGGATGGATGTAAGTGCTCCTGCGCCTGTCTTCCGGCGCCCCCCGTGCCAGGATCTCACCCCGAACATACCGGAAAACGGGATACTCACCCTCAAAAAGGGTCACGAAGTCCGGCTCCAGTGTCAGCCGGAACTGGGCAGAGGCGGCGTGGGCTGGGGTCCCGGACATGATCGGCATGACGGCTGCACATACCAGAACCAGGGTGCATCGCGGTCTGGCCCACCGGTGGAAACGGTTACTCATCGGTCCAAGCTCCTGCCCCTTGCGTTCGCCGCGTTCTGCCCGCGTTCCTTCCTTCGTGAGTGGTGGCTGCTGTGGGCGAAAAATATCTGTGAGAAATATCACAATACCTCTTGACATTGGTCCCCGTCCTGCCTAATATAAGATTGTGAGGTTTTGCACAAAGCTCCGCGGGAGCTGGCCCCGCTCCCGGCAACCCGGCGGAGCAGACGCCGCCAGACGGCGCGCATCGCCCTGATATGGAGGTCGCTCAATGACTCAGGCTGTGGCAGTACGAGAGCCGACGCTGGACGCCGCCGGCCGGCGATTCGAGAGGATCCAGCAGCTCGTCGAGGAGTACGGAGCCTCACGAAGCGCCCTGATCCCGATCCTGCAGAAGGCGCAGGAGGAATACCGCTATCTCCCCGAGGAGATCCTGACCTTCATCGCCACCGCTCTGGATCTTCCCCCCTCCACGGTGTTCGGCGTGGCGACGTTCTACGCTCAGTTCTCCTTGGAGCCGGTGGGCAAATACGTCATCAAGGTCTGTGACGGGACCGCGTGCCACGTGCGCAAGAACCAGGCGCTCATCTCCAGCCTGCGGAGCCGGCTGGGGTTGAAGGAGGGGCAGAAGACCACTCCCGATATGCGCTACACCCTGGAGATTGTCAGCTGCATCGGCGCCTGCGCGCTCGCCCCTGCGGTGGTCATCAATGACCGCGTCTACGGGCAGATGACCGCCGACAAGATGAAGACCGTGCTGGATGAAATCGAGCGCGCTGAGGCGGCCGTCGCCGGTGACGGAAAGGAGGAGCAGTGATGACCACAACGGTTCTCGGAGCGGCTCTCAGCTCGCCGGCTGATCTCATCGCTTTGAAGAAGAAGGCGCTTCAGGCTCTCGAATCGGGTTGCACCCGCCTCGTCGTGTGCGGTGGCACGGGATGCACCTCGAACGGGTCCCGGCAGGTGCTGGACGCCCTCAATGCGGAGCTCGCGGCGCGTGGTGTGCCCCTTGTTGCGGATCTTCTGGAGGAGCACCCGGACGGCGCGGTGCGCGCCGGGTTCGGCGGATGTTCAGGGTTCTGCGAGGTGGGACCCATCGTCCGCGTCTTTCCGGCCAACTTCTTCTATGTGCGGGTCCGGCCCGAGGATGCTGCCGCCATCGTGGAGCGCACGGTGTTGAACGGGGAGCCGGTCGAGCATCTGCTGTTCCGTGATGAAGCGACCGGCGAGCGTTTCGCCACGCGCGATGAGATCCCCTTCTACCGGGAGCAGGCCGGGGTGGTTCTGGCGGACTGCGGAGTCATCGAGCCGGAGGACATACGCCAGTATATCGCGCACGAGGGATACCGCGCGCTGGCCTCCTGCCTGTTCGGCATGACTCCGGAGGACGTCGTCCGGGAGGTGACGGATGCCGGACTGCGGGGCAGGGGAGGCGGAGGATTCCCCACGGGCCGCAAATGGGAGCTCACCCGCCGCTCGGAGGGTTCCAAGAAATACATCATCTGCAACGCTGACGAAGGCGACCCTGGCGCTTTCATGGACCGTAGCATCCTGGAAGGCAACCCGCACGCCGTTCTGGAGGGGATGGCCATCGCAGGATATGCCGTCGGCGCGGACGAGGGCTACATCTACTGCCGTGCGGAGTATCCCCTGGCGGTGCAGCGGCTGCGGGTAGCCATCCGTCAGGCGGAAGAAGCGCGCCTCCTTGGCGAGCGGATCCTGGGCAGCACATTCGACTTCCGCATCCACATCAAGGAGGGCGCCGGGGCGTTCGTTTGCGGAGAGGAGACTGCGCTCATCAGTAGCATCGAGGGCCGGAGAGGGATGCCGTCTCCAAAGCCGCCGTTCCCGGCGCAATCGGGGCTGTTCGGCATGCCCACGGTCGTCAACAACGTGGAGACCCTGGCCAACGTCCCCCGCATCATCCTGAACGGCGCCGGCTGGTTCCGCAGTATGGGCGTCCCGTCCTCGCCCGGCACCAAGGTCTTCGCGCTGACCGGTGATGTTGTGAACACCGGGCTTATCGAGGTTCCGATGGGCGCCACGTTGAAAGACGTCGTCTTCAAGATCGGGGGCGGCATCCGCAACGGCCGTAAGTTCAAGACCGTCCAGATCGGCGGCCCGTCGGGAGGATGCCTGACCGAGGAACACCTGGACCTTCCGCTGGATTACGATTCGCTCCGGAGCGTCGGGGCGATGGTGGGCAGCGGCGGCCTCGTGGTGATGGATGATTCCACCTGCATGGTGGAGGTTGCGCGCTTCTTCATGCAGTTCACCCAGAGCGAGTCCTGCGGCAAGTGCGTCCTTTGCCGTGAGGGCACACGCAGGATGCTGGAGATCCTGGAGAAGATCACCTCCGGCAGGGGGACGGTGGACGATGTCGGCCTGCTGGAGGAGGTGGCCATCGCCGTCCGCGACGGGTCGCTGTGCGGTCTGGGGAAGACCGCTCCCAATCCGGTTCTTTCCACGCTGCGCTACTTCCGGGACGAGTACCTTGCCCATGTGGTAGACGGCGTTTGCCCGGCCGGCGCGTGCCAGGCGTTCCGCCACTACAGCATAGACCCGGAAAAATGCAAAGGCTGCACGCTGTGCGCGAAAAAGTGCCCGGTTGGGGCCATCAGCGGAGAGCTGAAGCAGCCGCATACCATTGATCCGCAGACCTGCGTCCGCTGCGGGGTCTGCCTGGACGTCTGCCGCCTGGGGGCGGTGGTGGCGTGAAGGAGGCAAGCGACATGACACCCACAGTCATCATTGATGGCATGCCGGTGCCGGTCAACGGGCACCGCAACCTGCTGGAGCTGATCCGCTCCTCCGGCGTGGAGCTTCCCACATTCTGCTACTGCTCGGACCTGTCGGTCTACGGCGCGTGCCGGATGTGCGTGGTGGAGGTGGAAGGCAGAGGGTTGCAGACGGCCTGCTCCACGCCTCCCGAAGACGGGATGGTGGTGCGCACCACCACCGAGGCGACCCAGCGCATCCGGAAGATGGCGCTGGAGCTGCTGCTGGCCAATCACCAGGGGCAGTGCCAGACCTGCGACCGCAATATGCGGTGCCGCCTGCAGGCGCTTGCCGACCGGCTGGGGGTGCGCCACGTCCGCTTTGAGGCGCCCGCAGACCGGGAGACCCAGCTGGATGAGGGCGTGGCGCTGGTCCGCGATCCGGCCAAGTGCATCCTGTGCGGGGACTGCGTGCGGATGTGCAGCGAGGTGCAGGGCATCGGCGTGCTGGACTTCGCCGGGCGCGGTAGCAATGTCCGTGTGACTCCGGCCTTCGGACGGTCCATTGACGAGGTGGAGTGCGTCTACTGCGGACAGTGCGCTGCCATCTGTCCCACCGGGGCCATCACGGTACGGAGCGCCATTGACGAGGTTTGGAAGGCCATCCATGATCCGGCCAGGACAGTGGTCGTCCAGATCGCTCCTGCAGTCCGGGCTGCGCTGGCCCAGCACTACGGTATCGCCGGCGGCGAGCATGCCCTGGGCAAGACCGTGACCGCCCTGCGCCGTATCGGTTTCGACCGGGTGTTCGATACCAGCTTCGCGGCGGACCTGACCACCGTGGAGGAGGGAGCAGAGTTCCTCCGCCGCCGTGCCAGCGGAGGGCCTTTTCCGATGTTCACCAGCTGTTGTCCGGCGTGGGTCAAGTACGCCGAGCAGTTCCAACCGGACCTCCTGGGGCAGCTCTCCACCTGCCGCAGCCCGCAGCAGATGTTCGGGGCGCTTGCCCGGAAGCATCTGCCGGCGGATATGGGGATCCGCCCGGAGGATCTGTATGTCGTCAGCGTGATGCCCTGCAGCGCCAAGAAGTTCGAGGCGGCGCGGCCTGAGTTCGCGCAGGATGGACGCCCCGATGTGGACGCCGTGCTGACCACCCAGGAACTGATCCGCATGATAGACCAGGCCGGACTGAAGCCCGCCGAACTCCCGGCCGGGTCGCTGGATCTCCCATTCGGGTTCAAGACGGGCGCGGGTATCCTGTTCGGCGCAAGCGGTGGAGTAGCGGAGGCTGTGCTCCGGCTGCTGGCCGGAGGCAAAGGCCGCGTGGAGTTCCGCGAGGTCCGCGGGCTGAACGGTCTGAAGGAGGCCGAACTGGAGCTGGACGGCCGTCCCGTACGCGTGGGCGTGGTGAGCGGACTGGGCAACGCGAGAGCTCTTCTGGAAGAGATCCGCGCCGGGCTGAAAACCTTTGACCTTGTGGAGGTGATGGCCTGTCCCGGAGGATGTGTGGGCGGCGCGGGGCAGCCGTGGCCGGCAGACACCGGTACGCGCCGCGAAAGAGCGGAGATGCTCTATGACTGCGATGCCGTTCAGCCGCTGCACAACGCTGCGGACAATCCGTTCGTCTCGGAGTGCCTGGAGCGCATCGGCGGCTCGGACGGACACGCAGCCCACAACCTGCTGCACACGGGCTATCGCCCGCGGCGGCGGATAGATGGCCAGGTCATCGAACTGGATGAGAAACCGGTGGCCGCCCGGGTGCCTGTCTCGGTGTGCATCGGTACGAACTGCTACCTCAGGGGTTCGTATGACACGCTCAAACGGCTGATGGAAGCGGCCCGAGGGGAAGGTCTGGAGGAGGCCTTCGACTTCCAGGCCACCTTCTGCTTCGAGAACTGCAAGGCCAGTCCGAACGTCCGGGTGGGCGAGGAGATCCACGGCGGAGTGACGCCCGAGGCGGCCGACGAGTTCTTCCGTTCACAGCTGCTGCCGCTTGCGGATGGCCGGAGCTGTGCGGCGGCAAGGGAGTAACGCCGATGGTGGATGTCCGGGTCTGTGTCGGAAGCTCGTGTCATCTGCGCGGCGGGGCAAAGACCCTGAAGCTGCTTCACACGCTCATCAATGATGCGGGGGTTCAGGGACAGGTCTCGCTGAGGGCCGATCTCTGTCTGGCGTCCTGTCTTGGTGCTCCCAATGTGCTGGTGGACGGCGAGCCGTTCGGCGGGGTCACGCCCGACCGCGCCGAGGATTTCTTCCGTGAGCGCATCCTTCCGAAGGTGAGAAACGGTGTCGGCGCAGGGGATCGTCTCGACTAACAAGGCGCGCTGCCGCGACTGTTACCGCTGCGTGCGGGTGTGTCCGGTGAAGGCCATCCGCATCCGCGACGGACAGGCGCAGGTAGATCCGGAGCGGTGCATCGTCTGCGGAAGTTGCGTGCGCGAGTGCCCGCAACACGCCAAACAGGTGCGCAGTGACCTGGAGCGCGTCCGCCGGATGGTGGAACTCCACCCGCGAGTCGCGGCATCTGTTGCGCCTTCCTGGGTGGCGGCATTTCCGGAGTATGGCGGAAGCCTGTTCCCGGGAGTGCTCAAGTCACTGGGATTTGCCCTGGTGGCTGAGACCGCTGCAGGAGCCGAGATGGTGGCGCGCAAGACGGCAGAGATGCTGCGGCAGGAGGACGGGACCTTCATCACGTCGGCCTGCCCTGCCGTCGTAAACTACATCGAGAAATACGAACCCTGGGCAGCCGGCCGGGTGACGCCGCTGGCATCCCCGATGGTGGCGCACGCCCGCCACCTGAAAAGGGTCTACGGTCCGGACCTGAAGGTGGTGTTCATCGGACCCTGTCCGGCCAAGAAGGCCGAAGCGGAGCTCCCGGAGTGCGCCGGAGCCGTGGACGCCGTCCTGACCTTCGATGAGCTCCGGCGATGGCTGGCAGATTGCGGGTCGCCCGTGCAGGCAAAGCCCGCTGATTTCGATGACCTTCCGGCAGGGACCGCGCGCCTGTTCCCCCTGGAGGGCGGTCTAGCGCAGGCGGCCGCGATGCCGGCAGATCTCCTGCGGCCGGATTTCGCCGCCGTATCAGGCTGGACGGAGGTGCGGGAGATGCTGGCGAACGTCCGCGAGGGCGGCGCAGTCCGCTTGTTCGAGGCGCTGTTCTGCAGCGGCGGGTGCATCAACGGCGCTTGCTTCGGAGACGGGCGCGACCTCTTCCAGCGCAAGAACCGGCTGCTGCAGCACGAGAAGCGCGCCGTGCACCGGCCCTCGGAAGATGAGATCCTGGCTGCGCTCCGGGAGACGGAGCTTGGCCGCGACGTGCCGGAAAGACCGCTTCCGGCCGGTGAGGCATCGGAGGAGGCTCTTCGAGAGATCCTGGCAAGGATGGGGAAGAACACCCCGGAGGACGAGCTGAACTGCGGGGCCTGCGGCTACGAGACCTGCCGTGACAACGCCCGAGCCGTGCTTTCGGGCATGGCCGAGCGCTCCATGTGCATTCCGTGGATGCGCCAGGTTGCGGAGCGCCGGGCGGACAAGATCATAGATGAGAGCCCTAACGGCATCATCATCGTGGACTCCCAGCTCAGGATCGTGGAGTTTAACCGGGCGCTTGCTTCGCTGTTTGCCTGCACCCCGGCGCTCATTGGTCGGCCGCTGTCGTCGCTGATGGACCCGACGGATTTCGAGCAGGTGCTCACCGGCAGGCAGGAGCGCATCACCAACAAGCCCGTCTCCTACCCGGCCTATCACGTCACCGGCAGGCTGAATGTCTACCGCCTTGAGGGCGAAGACCGGGTGGTGGGGATTCTGTCGAACGCCGTGAAAGGCAGCCGCGAACTCACCCAGCTGGACCGCATCCGCGAGGAGACCCTGGCAAGCGCGGAGCAGGTTATCCGCAAGCAGATGCTGATGGCGCAGGAGATCGCGAGCATCCTGGGCGAGACCACCAGCGAGACGCGCGTGCTTCTGCGCCGGCTCACCCGCCTGATGAGCGAGGACATCCCTGACGAAGCCGCGGTGGAGAAAGTCCCGTGAAGCGCTACGCTCTGGACATCGCGACACGTCAGTTCCAGAAGCACGGTGAGGATATCGCCGGCGATGCCGTTCGCGTGGCCCAGACGCCGGATTCCACCATCATCAGCGTGTCGGACGGTCTGGGGAGCGGGGTGAAGGCGAACGTCCTGGCCACCCTCACCGTGGAGGTTGCCTGCGGTCTGTCTCAGGGTGACCTGTCGCTTCAGGATATCGTCGAGACACTGATCGCCACACTGCCGGTCTGCAAATGGCGGAACATCGCATATTCCACGTTCTCACTCGTCCGGATCTACGATACCGGCCGGGTCACCCTGGCAGAGTATGATTGCCCGCCCACCCTGAAGCTCGCCGGCGGCATCCGGCCGGAGTTCGTGGAGACGTTCGAGCGCACGGTGATGGACCGCAACATCCGGGTGGCCTATTTCCAGATGCAGCCGGGTGATGTTCTGCTGCAGTACACGGACGGCATAGTGTGGGCCGGGGTTGGGCAGAAGCTCCCGATGGGCTGGCAGGAGGACGGCATCTTTCAGTTCCTGTCCGCCACAGCGCCCGCGCTGCGCGGTGATTGTACGGCTCAGGCAAACCGTCTTGCTGAGCAGGCGCTGGAATACTGGGAAGGCGCTCCCGGGGACGATGGCACGGTGGTCTGCGCGCGCTACCGGAAGGCGCGGCATGCGGTTCTTCTCACCGGGCCGCCGTCATCACCGGACAGGTTGCCCGCGATGCTGCAGGACTTCCTGGGAAGGGAGGGAACGCGGCTGGTGTGCGGGGGGACCACCGCGCATCTGCTGGCACGGCATCTGGATGTACCGCTGGAAGTGGATGACCGTTTCCTGGATTCCGACCTGCCTCCCGGTGGCAAGATCCAGGGGATGGACCTGGTGACGGAGGGCATCCTCACGCTGACGCGGGCCGGGGAGTACCTCAGACGCGGCATTCCTGCAGGGCGAAGCGACGCGGCCACCTGTCTGCTGGACCACCTGATGGACGCCGACGGCATCACGTTTCTCGTGGGCACGGCCCGCAACCCGGCCCATCAGAACACGGGATTGCCGGAGTCCATCTTCTTGCGCCGGGTCGTGGCGGAGGAGCTTGCCGCCCAACTCCGGGAGCGCGGCAAGGAAGTGGACCTCGTTTTCTACTGACGGACTTTGCCCTCCTTACCCGTCAGGGGTTGAGCGGCTCACCGTGAAACATATACGAGCCGTCCGGCCACCTGGCGGTCCGCCACTGAGACATACCGGGCACCTGTCCGACATGCCCATCCAGATACGTCACATTCGCCTTCCCTGAATGTTTGTCCGAAGTGACGTCGTCCAGGAAGAACAGTTCGTTGTTCACGATGTACTGACTGAGAGTGCTGTCAATGTTCGGGCGGACGTTCTCATCCACCAGATGGATGGTGCGGGACGGCTCCGGGAAGATGGAGAGCTTCAAGCCCATGATGTGAGCTTTGTAGCGGTCCCCATTCTCGCCCGAGCACCCGGCATAGGTGGTGTAGCCGTTTACGGAATAGTTGAAGAGCAAATCCTGGCGGAAATTATCCCGGAACCACTGCTTGTCCTTTCCGCTTACGGACGGACAGAGAAGGAGCACTTTGGTGGTCAGGTACTTGGAGAGCGCTCCGGTGCTGAAATCGCCGTAAGCGATCTGCCCGTAGATCTCGGCTGTTCGGCGATAAGCCTGAGCCCCCGGCAAGCGCCCGTCGTTGTCGTCGGCGTACATCAAGAACGCCATGGTGATCTGCCGCATATCCTGGGCGCAGGCTGTAGCCCTTCCCGACTCACGCACACGGGCGAAGACTGGGAACAGGATGGCTGCCAGAATGGCTATGATGGCAATCACCACCAGCAGCTCGATGAGTGTGAATCCACGAGAGTGCAGGGCTTTCATCGCAGGCATCCTTCCTCACTCAGGATAAGTGTAACATCTTGTCCTGCTGCCTTCAATAATCCGTTGAAAATCCACCAATTTCCCCGGAAAAGTTCAGAGGGTCATAGTCCCCCGGCTGGGTGGACGGCGTACGGCCCTGCGTGCGATACTCTCCTCCAGGACCGATGATCCTCACCTTTGACATTGGCACCAGCGCGTTGAAGACGGCCCTCATCGCAGACGACGGGCGGATCGCGGCGCTCCATACGGGTGAGTACACTCCCTCCACACCACTTCCGGATCGTTCGGAAATGGATCCCGAGGCTTATATCCGCGCCTGCGCCGCGGGTTCCCGGAACGTGCTGGAACGCGCCGGTGTGGGCGCAGACTCAGTGGATGCCATCGGCCTCTCGTCTCAGGGACAGACCTTCGTCTGTCTGGACCGCAGGGGAAAACCCGTGGGACCCGCAATCGTCTGGCTGGACCGGCGGGCTGCGGAGCTCGTGCGGGAGTGGGAAGAGGGATTCATCTCACCCGATTCGTTCTTCAGGAGCACAGGCTACCCCTGGCTCCCTCCTGAGTTGACCGTCTTCAAAGCAGCCTGGCTGGCGCGCAACGCCCCCTGGTTCGGCGATATCTGGAAGCTCTTGTGTCTGCCGGAGTTCTTGGTTCACTGGATGACAGGCGAGGCGCTTACGGACCGGGTGACGGCTCAATTCTCGGGCCTGTATGATCTCCGGACCGGCCGATGGAACCTTTCTTTTCTCGACGCCGCCGGTCTGCGCGAGGACCAGCTTGCGGCGGTCGGGGAACCAGGCACGATCGCCGGGTGGCTGCGGGAAGACAGTGCACGAGACCTGGGACTACGGCCGGGCATTCCCGTGTGTCTCGGGGCCAACGACCAGATCGCGGGAGCTCTCGGGGCAGGCAACTGCCGTCACGGAGACACCACGGAGACCACCGGTACTGCCCTGGCTGTGGTGACAAGCACGACCGGACTGCACTCGGACTGCCGAATGATGGCGGGACGTCACGCCATCCCCGGCCTCTTTTTCGCGATGCCGTTCGCGAACACCGCCGCCGCAGTCCTGAAATGGCTGCGCGATCTGATCAGCCCCGGCGAGGATTACAACAGTTTCCTGCGTGATGTTGGCAGGGTGCCACCCGGCTGCGACGGGTTGACGCTTCTGCCCCACTTCTCGGGCGCAGCATCCCCGGATCTGCGGCCGGATGCCCGGGGCATCATCGCCGGCCTGACCCTGTTACACGGGCGGGAGCACCTGGCGCGGGCGGCGATGGAGTCCTGCGCCTGCCTGCTCCGGCAGTGTGTCGAGGTCACGTCCAGTGTTTCGGGACCGGTCCGTCTGGTCCGCTCGCTGGGAGGCGCGGCGCGAAGCGGCCTGTGGCTGCAGATGAAAGCGGATATGCTGGGAGTACCCGTGGAACGCCCGGCATGCTCTGAGGCTGCATCACTGGGAGCCGGGATGATGGCCGCTAAAGCAACGGGCCGATTCGGGACGCTGGAGGAGGCTGCGGATAGCTGGTATCGTCCAGACCGTGTCTTCGAGCCGGATTCGCGGACGGCGGAGGCTATGGACGAGGTATATGGACGCTTCCAGGAGCTTTACGAACACTACTATGGCCGCGCGGCACTGGCAAGTCCGTCCGGACCATGCTGAGGAGAAAAACGGATGACATTCTTCTTTCGGGATCAGAATACAGCCACTCTGCAGGAGCATCTTGACCGGGACTCCCTGGTCATCCTGCCCGTGGGCACTACGGAGGAGCACGGGCCGCATCTGCCGGTGGACACAGACGCCCGTATCGCTGATGCCTACGGGCTCAGCCTCGCCCACGCGCTGGAGGGCGAGCTGCCTGTTCTGCTCATGGACGGCATCCGCTACGGCTATTCTATGAAGATCATGCGCCAGTGGCCGGGCACACTGATCGTCCGGAGCCGGGTCTTCATGGACATGGTGTTCGATGTCTGCTCCAGTATCCTGCAGATGGGCTTCCGCAAGCTCGTCCTGCTGGACTGCCACGGGCATCACGGCGGGGCGCTTAGCGTGGTCAGCCGCGAACTCTGCGACGCCACGGATACTGCCATCGCCATCATCAGTCCGGCCGTGCTGTCGCGGGACGAATTCAACGCCGTCCGCGTCTCAGGTCAGGGTGGGGCGATCCACGGCGGCGAGTGGGAGACCAGCCTGGTGCTGCACATCAGCCCGGAAGTGGTGGATATGTCCCGCGCTTCGGATGTGGATACGATGCGCTATCACTCCGACTTTGTCGCGGGTGATAATTTCCTCGGGCGCCAGCGCGTGGTCTGGTCCACTTGGTATCTTCAGCAGAGCAAGACCGGCGTCTACGGCGATCCCACCGGCGCCACCGCTGAGACCGGCCGGATCATTATGGAGGCGGCCACCGCAAATGGTGTCCGATTCCTGAGGGAGTTCTACTCCGCCCGTTAGAT
This sequence comes from Armatimonadota bacterium, assembly GCA_037478975.1. Lineage (GTDB taxonomy): Bacteria > Armatimonadota > UBA5829 > DSUL01 > DSUL01 > CALCJH01. The sequence continues at coordinate 1,079 of JBBFLP010000042.1, read as the reverse complement.
CTGGCCGTTTTTCCGGCCTAACCGATGAGGATCCGCTCCTCGGGATAGGTCACCAGACGCTTGGGCCGCGGCCGTGCTAGTGCCACGACGATGGTCAGCGCGCCCAGGCGTCCCCAGAACATCACCACCATCAGGACAACCTGCCCGAAGATGTTCATCTGAGGCGTGGCGCCCAGGGAGAGTCCACAGGTCGCGAAAGCCGAGATGACTTCAAAGACCGCCTTGTCCAGCGATAGGTTATGTGTAACAAGTATCGCCCAGCTGCTCAGCAGAACAAGGGAGAGACAGACCGTTAAAACCGCGCCAGCACGGCGGATCTGCTCGCCTGGAAGAGCTCGGCCACCAACGATGGGCGTATCAAGTCCTTTCACGTGTGCCCACAGCGCAAGAATCAAGGTTGCGAAGGTTCCCGTTGTGATTCCGCCGCCCATGGATGCAGGAGATGCTCCGATGAACATCAGCATCATCAGCACAAGCTTGCTGGCGGGCGCGATTTGAGAGAGATCCGGTATCGCCGTGAATCCCGCGGTCCGTGCTGAGACCGACTGAAAGACTGAAATGATCAACCGGCGAGACAGAGGCTCGGAGTTGAGAATGCCGCCCGAAGGGCCCTCGGAGAAGAGAAGTGTCAATCCTCCTCCGAATACCAGAAACAGAACAAGGGGAAGAGTGATCCTCGTGTGCAGAGTGAAGCTGCGGCGGGCCGGCCAGTTTATGAGGTCGTAGAGCACCGGGAACCCCACGCTTCCGAGAAAGATAAGCACCGCGAGGATCACCAGTGTGAACGTGTCAGTGGGGATACCAGTCTCGAACCCCGCCCGCCCGGCGAACAGGTCAAACCCGCAGTTGCAGAATGCAGAGACTGCGTGGAAGAGGCCATAGAACGCCGCGTCGTGTGGCGGCAGGATGCTTCGCCAGTGCCACCACAGGAGCACTGCTCCTACCATCTCGATGCACGTGACGGTCAGCAGGATATTCCAGAACAGCCGCATGATGCCGCCTGTGCTGACCAGCCCCAGCGAGTCGCAGAGCGCCAGCCGGTCGGTATGGGTGACCTGCCGCCCCAGGATGCGGAACAC
>JBBFLP010000041.1:0-15605 GCA_037478975.1 Armatimonadota bacterium | reverse complement strand
GTCGAGATGGTCGGCTCCGTGTTGTTGCTGTTATCCACGGAGTAGTAGTTGACGGAATTGAAGCCCTCCTGCGCCAGAGTGAACGGCGAGGAGTACACGAGCCACGACCCGCCGGCCACCTGGTAGCTGCTGAAGTCCACTCCGGCCGCGTCGTCGGCGCTGCGAAGGGTCATCGTGGCGGCCGCGTTGTCCACCCAGACCGTCTCGCCCTCTTTTATGGAGACATCGTCCACCCACATCGTGGAGTCGCCTAAGATGCCGCCGCTGGAAGCGAAGCGGACCTGAACGGTCTGGCCCTTGAAGCGGGAGACGTCAACGGTCACATTCCTCCACGTCGTCTGGGAACCGGTGGTGGAGAACGCCGTCACCAGGAAGTTGCCCGATCCATCACGGATGGTGCAGCTCACACCGGTCAGAAAACCGGCGCTGGATTTGTAACTGAAGCTCAGAAACGCCCGCGAAGCCGAGTTGCTGATGCTGAGCGTCTGGCTGGCCGTGCCGGAACCGGGTCCCAGCTTCGCATTGCGGGTGCCGCTGGCCGCCGATCCCGTCTCTATTGCAGCTGTCCCGGAGGTAACCCAGCCGGCCCAGTTGGACTCGAAACCGCCGTTTGAGATAAGCTCGACGCCGCCGGTCCGGTATCCCACGCTGCCGATCTGCAACGTGCTGTACGGGGCCACGTTGTCGGCCGGTCCGGGGTTGATGGTGAAAGACGATGCAGACACCGGCCAGGTGATCCCGAAGGCGTCGCACGATCCGGTGACGTTGACGGTCTTCGTGCCCGAGGTTGTCGCCCGAAGCCATACCTCCACGGTGTCCGTCTGCCCACCTGCCGGAGCAGATCCGGCGTTGGTCGTCAGTGAGCCGGAGACCAGCTGTACTCCGGCCGGCAGCGAGATAGTGATGTTGCAGTTCGGGGCGTTGATGTCACCCGAGTTCGTCACCCGCAGCAGCACGCGGAACTTGGCGTTCAGCGGCGGAGAGTAGCTGCTGCTGGTAGCTCCCGCTGCCAGGGTCGGACCGTTCACAGTCACCGTCCCGGGCGGAACGGCCAGGCCGTAGACCTCGCTGGAGACGCCGCCCGCAAAGCTGGTGGACCAGGAATAGGCACGGATGATGAGCGGCTGAGTGGTGTTGGCGATCACCTGCTCCACATTGTCGATCCCGCTCAGCGAGGAGGCATGAGCCGCGCCGTTGGATTCCACGTAGTAGCGCAGGTTCAGATCGCTCAGAGCGTGCCAGGTGGTGGGGTAGCTGGCCCCGTTCCAGTTAACCCGCCGGTTCCACACCATGGTGGTCTTGTCTCCGATAGCAGGGTTAGGCACGCGGTACAGGCGATACTCGCCGGTGGTGTTTCGCGGTGTCACCGCGTGCAAAAACCAGTTGGACCTCCGCAGGTAGGCACGGTCCAGGTTCACATATCCCCATCCGGCGCTGTTGTTCCACGTGGTCTGGCCGCTCAGGAAATCCGCCGTGTTGATCAGCACCGCCTTGACCAGACGGGGATCCGTGATGCCCACGTCGTGGAGCAGGGTGGCCGCTCCGCCCGCGTGCGGGGACGCCATGCTGGTCCCGGTCTTGTTCACAAAGTCGGGGGCAGTCCCTTCCCAGTTGTTGTTGGGGGCATTGATGGTGGTCCCCGGTGCGGCCAGGTCCGGTTTCTTCCGGTCGTTCGGGGTGGGGCCGCGGCTGCTGCCGGCGTTGATGATGTCGTCCGTCCGGGTGAGGGTTCCGCGATCGTCCAGGTTGGCCACCACGATGCCGTTGTAGGTGGCGGCCGGGGAGGTCAGCGTCTTGTTTGTCCCGCCTTCATTTCCGGCTGACTTGGTGAACACGATGTTCTGAGTATGGACCAGGGCATCCCAGAACCGGGCATAGTCATCGTCATCTTCCGTCATCGGGTCCGATGCCCCAAAGCTCAGGTTGACCACGTCGATCGTGGCGTTTGAGAGCCCCCAGTTCATCGCGGACATAGCGTCGGACTGGTACATGGAGCCGCGGCCGTCGGAGGTCCGCCAGCCGGCCTTGAGGTTCGTGCTCCGTGTGGAACCGAACGCCACACCCCTCCACGTCGCGTGATTACTGTTCATGATCCCGGCCACGTGAGTGCCGTGCCCCTGAAGGTCGTCCGTGCTGGAGGAGTTGTCGTTGTAGTTCGGGTCCCCGGCGGCCGTGGTGTGCCGGACCACCTGCCACCAACCACCGGTGCGTCCCATATTGGGGTGGCCGGTGTCCACGCCGGTGTCCATCGTGGCGTTGTACCAGACTCCGCCGGTCTCTCCGGCGTTCCAGAATGTCTGCACGCCCATTGCAGGCGCGCTGATGTCGAGATGGGCCTCCGTCTTCTGGTCCTCCACCACGTATCGCACCAGAGGGTGGTTGGCCAGCGCGGAGATCGCCCTTCCCGGCACGCGGGCGGCCACGGTGTTCTCGAAGTCATACGTGTAGCTGACCGTTCCGCCAAGACCCTGGACAAACGTAGCAACCTCGCTCTGCTCGGCTGCGATCGCTTCCCGGGTGCGCTGCAGGATGCGAGAGCGCATCTGATCCTTCAGCTGCTTCAGCTCCGTGACGATCTTCTGGAGTTTGGCGCGGTCGGCCTTGGTGTAAAGTGACGCTTCGTGCGCGGCGAGCGCCTTGGCCTCCTCGGCGGTGGCTGCCCTGGCGCCGGTGCTGTATTTCCGGTGGATCGCCAGTGCCTCGGCTTCCCTTTCACGCAGAGCATCGGAAAAAGCCGCATGCTCCTCCTCAGCGATCTCCGTTGATGGCTGATGAACCAGCGAGATGATCACGGGGATGCTCTCGTTGCTGCTCAGCCTCGGCAAGAGAGACTGTCCGATGCGCACCCGGCTAAGCACCACCTCAGCCGAAGACTGTTCGAGAGATGGATACGGCGTCCCGTCTTCCGCAAGCTCCTGGGCGCAGGCAGTTGAAGCCGCAAGAGCCACGCAGGCGAACGCCAGCATTAAGATGCGGGCAAAGCTTCCCATGAGGGATGGTCTCCTTTCCGTCAACCCTCCTCCGCGCGACCCGCGCAAGCTCCATAGGCTTGATGCAGTCGCGAACCAGTTGCAGTATACCAGCCAGAACCTTTCCGGTCAAGAGCCTTTTCAGGCCGGTTCACCTTTTGCCTGCCCCGGCAGGCGCGCAGGGGCGGGCTCTTACCGCGTTTCAGAAAACCACGACGTCCTCCGGGCTTCTTGGCCTGATGACAGGCCTCACCTCGGAGCCGCTCGACACACATCCCAGATTGCCGGTCACCTGGACCATCGAGCCGGTCACGGGTATGGAGCCGCCCTGCGTCATATCCACCATCACGCCGCCGGAGGGGGCGGAGCCGTCATCAATCCACATGCGGGGCGGCGATATGCCCCAGCTCACCACCTTGCCCCATGTCCGGACCAGCAGTCCGATGTTGTGCAGACCTCGTCCGCCGGTGATGCCGGGGATATAGTTCCCCCAAGGTCCGCCGCCCAGCTCGCGGTTCATCAGTCCTACCGGCGCGGGCAAGGGACCGGCGCTTCCCAGACTGAAGGCGGTCAGATAGAGCTGTGGCTCCTGGTTGGAGTCCAGCTGGATCACTCCCTCGAACGTCCCGGACTGGCCGGGCGAAGGGTTCACCGCCAGCGACCCGTAATACACTTTGATGCCGCTCGACCGGTCGGACTCCTGGATGTAGAACATCTTGCGCGAGGAGAAGACGCCGCTGATGCGCTTGTCTCTCAAGGTCACGGCGACAGGATGGGGGCCAAGCAGCTTCACGTCGCCGATCCGCGGATACGCAGGAGGGACGTATTCGATGGAGTCTGATGTCTCCGGCGAGACGTTGCCCAGGCCGTCCTGGTACTGGACGAAGACGGTCTTCGTGCCGCCGCCCTCGGACAACGTCCACTGGCGCGAGCTGGAGAATGCCTCCCAGCCGCCGTAAGCGCCATCGGAGTTGCGGATGCGCATCCGCGGGACACCCGCCACATCAGACGCGGTCAGGCTGAGGGTCACCAGCCGCGATGTGGTGTATTCCGCGCCGCTATTGATCTGCACATACCCCAGCGGGCCGTCCGTATCCACGAACACCCTGGTCGCAATGTCCGGCTCCGTGTGGCCGATCCGGTCAAGGGCCCGGTAGGCGAGGCTGCGCAACCCCTGCGAGGCGATCGTGAACAGGTCTCCATCCACAAAGGGTCCTCCGTCCAGGCTTCTCTGATACGACTCCACGCCAACCCGGTCGAACGAGCGGATCTGTAGCTGCGTTGACGGGAGGATGCTCAGGATGCAGTCTTCCCTCAGGGATACGTCGTCCACAAAGAGGGTCGGCACCTGCCCTGAAAGCGACCCCGCGCTGAACAGCAGCCGGACCGTCCTGCCGCGGAAGCGGCTGACATCCCAGACTATCTGCACCCAGTCGAGCAGAGTCATTGTGCTGCCCTGAATGCCGTAGTCCACTGCCATTCCGGTCTCAGGGTCCACCACGGCCGCGCTGTAGACGCCAAGGGTGTTTCCGGTCCCCACGGCGGTCACCCAGGCGGACAGGAATGCGCAGCCGGCGTTCGCGCCGACTGCCACATCGCGCGAAATGGTTCCCGGCCCGGCGCTTCCGCCCACCTTCCCGGCGGCGGAGCCGGAATGCACGGTTGCGCTTGTCGTGGTTGCGCTTCCGGTGGCATCCCAGCCGATCAGACCGTTCTCGAATCCCGGATTCAACCCCATCCTTTCCCATCCGCCGGCGATGACTCTCGGCGAACCGATGGACAGCACACTGACCGGGGGACGGGTGTCTTTATGGACCACAGTGGAGATGACCGGCTCGGTGTTCCCGCTGTTGTCAGTGGAGTAATAGCTCAGGGAGTTACTGCCCTCTTGGGGCAGCAGGAACGGCTCGGTATATGGCAACCACCCTCCTGGCGGGAAACGGTAGAGGGTCTGGTCAATCCCGGCGGCGTTGTCCGTGGCGATCAGAGCCAAAGGAGTCGCGTCGGAAGATACCCAGACGGTCTCGCCTTCTTTGACCGATACGTCGTCCACCCACAGAGTGGAGTTGCCCAGCAAGCTCCCCGAGGAGTAGAAGCGCACCTGGATGGTCTGTCCCTTGAAACGCGAGATGTCGAAGGTGACCGTTTGCCATCCACTGACCTTGCCCAGCACACTGAACGGGGTGATGTACGTATTGCCCGAGCTGTCGCAGATCCGGCACCCGGCCGGCTTCAGCAATCCGGCATCTGCGCGATAGCTGAAGCTCAGGAACGCCCGGCTGGCGGAAGCGTTGATGTAGACGTTCTGGTACAGCGCTGCCGACCCCGGTCCCAGCTTCGCGCACCTGAGGCCGCTGGCTGCAGTACCGAACTCGGTGGCCACAGTGCCCGTTGTGCTCCAGGTGGAAAGGCTGGACTCGAAGCCCCCGTTGGAAATAAGCTCGTTCCCCCCTGAGCGGTAGCCGATGGACGGTAGTGACATCACCGTATACGGCGCGGCGGTGTCCGGCGGGCCGGGCTCCACCGTGATGGTCCCCTGGTCCAACCACTGTCGGCCGAACGCCCAGCTATAGCATTCGAAGTCTATCTCCTTCGTGCCCGGAGCAGTAGCTTTGAACCAGATCTCCACCGTTTTCTGTTCCCCAGCGGGTACGGAGCCGATACCTGTCTCCAGCAGACCTGACACCACCCAGAGATCCGGGCCCGGCCAGATCTGCACCTTGCAGGCAGGAGCATTGGTGTCTCCGTTGTTCGATATCGTCAGCAACAGGCGGAACTTGGCGTTCAGGGGTGGAGACGCGGTGGAGAGAGAGGCTGCGATGGAGAGCGATGGCCCGTTGGCTTCCACCGTGCCGGGAGGCACCGCGATTGCATAGGTGGCCGCGGAGGCTCCGCCGGGGAAAGAAGTTGTGGCGGCCTCCACCCGGATGATGGCCGGTCCCGTAAAGGTGGAGTAGACCTGCTCCACGTTATCGTGCGGGTTCGTGGACGGCATTGCCTCTACCCCATTGGCCTCCCGGTAAAGATGGAGGTCCAGATCAGGGGGGTCATAGTAGGTCGAGGGATACGAGGCTCCGTTCCAGTTTACCCTCCGGTTCCACACCAGCGTGGCTTTATCGTATGGAAGCGCAACCGGAACGCGGTAGAGTCTGTAGCTGCCCAGATGGCCGTCGGGACTCACGTTATCCACGTACCAGTGGTGCCGCAGGACAAATGCCCTGTCCAGGTTGACCTCGCCCCAGCCCATCCCTGGAGTCCACCAGCTGCGAGAGTCCGTCGTGTTGATGAGCACTGCCTTTACCGCGCGGGGATCGTCAACGCCGACATCGTGGAGAAGCGTCGCCGCGCCGGCTACGTGGGGCGCGGCCATGCTGGTTCCCCATTTCTCGACGAAATCGGGTCCTTCTTCCCAGTTGTAGTTGGGCGCATTGATCCGGCATCCCGGAGCAGCCAGGTCTGGCTTCTTGCGGGCCGGAGTCGGGGTGGGGCCTCTGCTGCTGTTCGAGGCGAGGACATCATCCGAGCGGTCCGTGGTTCCGCGATCATCAACGTTCGCGACGCAGATCCCGTTGTAGGCGATGCCGGGGGTTGACAGTCCGTCGGTTCCATCATTACCAGCAGAGACGGTGAACACGATCCCCCAAGCGTGCACCAGGGCATCGTAGAAACGGGCGTAATCATCGTCACCGGCCGTGGCCAGCGAGCCGAAGCTCAGGTTCAGGACATCTATCGTGGCGTTGGAGATGCCCCACTGCACGGCAGCCATCGCGTCCGAGTCGTACATGGCAGCACGCGCGTCATAGTGGCGCCATCCCGCTTTCAGGTTGACGCTTCGCCAGGAGCCGAAAGCCACTCCCCGGAAGGTCTCGTGGTTGCTGTTCATGATTCCGGCCACGTGCGTGCCGTGGCCGAAAAGATCGTCCGGGGTGTTCGGGTCGTCCCGGTAGAAGTCATTCCACCTGGCGGTGTCGTGCTTCACCACCTGCCACCAGCCGCCTGGTTTCCCCATATTCGGGTGACCGGTATCCACGCCCGTGTCCAGCGTCGCGTTGTACCATACGCCGCCTGTCTCACCGGCGCTCCAGAACGTTGGAGCGCCGATCGTGGGGACACTGACATCCAGACAGGCTTCCCTCAGACCGTCCTCCACCACCCGGCGCACCAGCGGATGGGCGGCCACCGCTGAGATCGCCCGGCCGGGCAGCCTGGCCGCAATGGCGTTCTGCACAAAGAACCTGTAAGTCACGCTGCCGCCCAGGCCGTGCACGAAGGACTCCACCTCCGTCTGTCCGGCCTCCACAGCCTGCCGCATCCGCTGGGCGATGCGTGCCCGCGCACGGTCCTTGAGCGCTTTCATCCCCGCCACGGTCTCGCGGAGGCGGGCGAGATCGGCCTTCGAATAGCGGGAAGCTTCCAGTGCGGCAAGACGCGCAGCATCTTCGGCCATGGACGCGCGCGATCCGGTGGAGTAGCGGCGGTGGATGGCGCGCGCCTCCTCCCGCCGGGCCCGCATCTCCGGTTCGATACGCCCGAACTCCTCTTCGCTGATCTCTCCCAGCGGATCATCCGCGAGCAGGATGATGACCGGAACCGTTTCGCCGGAGCCCAGCCACGGCTCCAGCGACCGCCCGATCCGTGGCTCACCGGGTTCAAGCGGATGGGGACTAGCCAGAGCGGATGTGGACGTCAGGCTGTCCTCGGGACAGGCGGCGCCCGCCATAAAGAGGATGAGAAGAACAAAAGCGGCTACGACCCGCGCCATCGGATACCCCTCCTTTCCCGGCCCATCTGGCGCACCGCCGCTGCATCTCTGAAAGAGCCGAAATTGCAGTCAATCTCACCATATCATGTCGGGACACACGCGTCAAGGATTCCCGAAACTTTTGGCGTCGCGTGGCCCGACGGAAGGTCTTATCCGGCGCTCCACAGAAACTTTTTCACGTTGCAAGGCCAGGGTGGGGAAGGGGACCAGTCAATGAAGGCTGTCGAGATCCACGAGCATTTTAAGTCTGTCGGAACCTGGGTGGACTGGGAACGCTCCTGTGACGCCTTCAAGGCGGGCGACCCGGAGACCGAGGTGCGCAGGGTGGCGGTGGCGTGGCAGGCCACGCTGCCTGCTCTCCGCGACGCAGTGGCTGGAGGGGCTGATCTGTTCATCACGCACGAGCCCACGTTCTATGTGCACATGGATGATGAACTGCGCGTTTTCGAGCACGCTTTCGCGCGGGAGAAGAAACGTTTTATCGAGCACTCCGGCCTGGTCATCTATCGCTGCCATGACGTCTGGGACCGGATGCCGGAGATCGGCATTCTGGACTCGTGGGCGCGGCAACTGGGGTTCAGCGGCCCGCCAGCAGCCTCTGCCACGTTCCACGCGGCCTATCCGTTCCGGGGAACCCTGAGCGACCTGGCAGAGCGCGTGCGGCAGTGCACACAGCCGCTGGGCCAGCAGCGTGTCTGGATTCTGGGAGAACCCGATGTTCCAGTCAGCCGCGTCGCGCTCGGGACCGGGGCCATCACGGACTTTGGCACGATGCTGTCGCTCGGAGCCGATGCCATGGTGGTCACGGATGACGGCATCGCCTTCTGGAGCGCCGGGTGCCAGGCGGCCGACAGCGGCGTCCCGCTGGTCATTGTGAACCACGCCACCGCGGAAGAACCCGGGATGCGCAACCTGGCCCGGTATCTGCAGAGCGTCTTTCCCGCTCTCGAAGTGCGGCACATCCCGATGGGCTGCCTCTATTCGGCAGTCTGAATGAGGCTGGAATCCTCAGCGGAGGGGCTGCAGCAACTCGAAATCAATCAGCGCGTAGACCATCTGACCATGCCGCTCGATCGGCCGGCCTGTGCGTGCATCCGGCCGCAGCACGAAGTGCTTCGGTTTGTTGTCCAGCACCCGGAACCCCTTTTCCGCCAGCTCGTGCGCCACGCGGACGGTCAGGTCATAAAGATCGTCTGCCGTCAGCACGTCCGCCAGGAACAACTGCTCGGCGGTCAGCCCCTTCACCCATCCGAACACCGTCAGATACTTCCGTCCGGGGTTCAACTCCACGGGAGCCGGTCCGCCGTTTGCTTTCTGATCGACCTCGTGGGCAGCCTGGTAGGGACGCAGCTTCCACTCCTCCCTCCCCAGACGCCAGAGCGGACGTTCCCCGGGCGGACTGTAAATGGCCAGGGCGCGCTTCGTCAAGATGCGGGAACCCTTCGGAGTGCTCCTGAGCGTCTGAAGGTGGCCGAACTCCTCGAACGGGCTGTTGAACCGCGCATTCAGCTCTGCGTCCGCCTGCATCTGAAAAGGAAAGGCCGGAGATGCCTGGATCGGCACGTGCTGGGCGAACCGGCTCACCTTGATCACAAGATCGGCCATCCGGCCCCGGTGATCCGGCGAACTGACACGGTGCACCGAGCCCGTCGCTCCCTCCAGCATCTGCCCCTCCTCCGCATATTCGCCGTCGCGATACCACTTCTCGGGAAGCAGATGCTCGCGAAGAGCCCAACCGCATCGGGTGACGTAAAGGATGCCCCCGTCCTCTTCATCGAAACGGGCATAATCCACGCCAAAGGCCCGCGCCTGCAGATAATCCGGCAGCGCCTCGAAGCAAGGCTCGTCGAGATGCGAAGCCAGATTGCGGGCCAGCGTCCCCGTGCCGTTCACCCTAATTCCCTCGAAGTCTCCAGCAGCTCCAGGCCCGGGTTCTTTTCCTGCATGTAGTTCAAATACCAGTCACCGTTGAAAAGGGCTGCCGGGTTGCCTTCCGCGTCCTCCACGTGCTTGCTGCCCGTTGTCCAGAGGATGTTGTGACCGTCATCCGGCGGCACCCGGAGCCAGCGCGCAAGCCGGAAGGGGGTGTCTTCCATAGCGGTTTCCACCCCGTATTCCGTCTCCAGGCGGTAGCGGACCACATCGAACTGCAGCCGTCCCACCACACCCACGATGGGTTCCCGTCTGGCGGCGTCCCGCTCATAGAAAAGCTGGATGACCCCCTCCTCGCTCAGCTGCTGGATGCCTTTCAGGAACTGTTTGTAGCGGTCCACCCGGGTGTTGCGCAGAACGGCAAAATGCTCAGGCGGGAAGTGCGGAAACTCCCGGAACCGCACGGGCTGTCCGGTGCATACGGTGTCGCCGATGGTGAAAACGCCCGGGTTCGTCAGACCGATGATGTCGCCGGGATAACCCTCCTCAGCCACCTCGCGCTCCTGTCCGAAAAGTTTCTGCGGACGCGTCAGGCGCACCGTCCGGCCCAGGCGGGGATGGAAGACGGCCATGTCCCGTTCGAATTTCCCCGAGACGATCCTCAGGAATGCCATACGGTCCCGGTGCCTGGGATCCATGTTCGCCTGCACCTTGAAGATGAAACCCCGGAACTCCTCGTCCTCAGGCCGGACCAGGCCTGAATCGGACATCCGCGGCGCCGGTGGCGGCGCCATCTCGATGAACGATCGCAGGAACAGCTCCACTCCGAAGTTCGTCAGGGCGCTGCCGAAGTAGACAGGGGTCAGGTCCCCGCGGCTGACGCGGTCCCGGTCCAGGCGTTCGCCTGCGGCTTCCAGGAGCTCGATCTCCTCCCGCAACTGGTCATGCTGACTGCGTCCGATCAGCTCACCCAGCGCCGGGTCCGCCAGGTCCGTTACCTTCACCCCGGCTCTGCGCGAGCCGTGTTCGGCCCGCTCGAACAGATGGACTTCCCGGCTTGCCAGGTCATAGATGCCGCGGAAGTCCGGGCCGTCGCCGATCGGCCAGTTCATAGCTGTGGAGTGGATGCCGAGCGCGTCTTCCAGTTCCGCCATCAGGTCCAGCGGGTCGCGGCCCGGCCGGTCCAGCTTGTTGATGAACGTGAAGATGGGTATCCCGCGCCGCCGGCAGACGTGGAACAGCTTGCGCGTCTGCTCCTCCACGCCTTTCGCCTTGTCAATGAGCATCACCGCGCTGTCGGCGGCCATCAGAGTCCGGAAGGTGTCCTCGCTGAAATCCTGGTGGCCGGGGGTGTCCAGAAGATTCAGCACGTAGCCCTCGAACTCGAACTGGAGCACGGTGGATGTGATGGAGATCCCTCGTTGCCGCTCCAGCTCCATCCAGTCGGACGTGGCCTGCCGCTGGCTGCGGCGGGCGCGGACGGAACCGGCCATCTGGATGGCGCCTCCGTAGAGCAGCAGCTTCTCGGTAAGGGTGGTCTTTCCCGCGTCGGGGTGGGAGATTATGGCAAAGGTCCGCCGCCGGCGGATCTGCGATGAGTATTCCTGCATATCCGTTTGCATTGTCCACCATTCCCCCGCATGGCGCAAGCATGCCGCACGCGCCGGCAAGTCCGCGCCCTGCGTGACGGCCGGGGTGGGGGATGCTGGTGATGGCGGCCTTCTCAGGGGGCGTCTTGCCGAGAAAAAGGGCCGGGGCGTCGCGCCCCGGCCCTCATCTTCTTTCGGCCCGGGACCGTCAGATCCCGGATGACCGGTTCACTCTCAGTACATTCCGCCCATACCACCGGGGCCGCCTGCGCCCGCGCCGGCGGGCTCCTTCTTCTCGGGCTTCTCAGCCACGAGCGCCTCGGTGGTCAGCAGCATCCCCGCGATGGAGGCCGCATTCTGCAGCGCGCTGCGGGTGACCTTGGCCGGATCCACGATGCCGGCCTCAGCCAGGTTCTCGTACTTGCCCGTGGCCGCGTTCAGGCCGATGCCCGGAGCCTCGCCCTTGATCCGCTCCACGACGACCGAACCCTCCAGCCCTGCGTTGTAGGCGATGCAGCGCGTGGGCTCCTCCAGAGCGCGCTTAACGATCTGCGCACCGATCGCCTCGTCATCCTTCAGCTTCAGCTTCTCGATGGCCGAGGCCGCATGGATCAGCGTGATGCCGCCGCCCGGGACGATGCCCTCCTCCACGGCCGCGCGGGTCGCCGAAAGAGCATCTTCGATGCGGTGCTTTTTCTCTTTCAGCTCGGTCTCGGTCGCCGCGCCCACCTGGATGACTGCCACGCCGCCGGACAGCTTGGCCAGCCGCTCCTGCAGCTTCTCGCGGTCATAGTCGGAGTCGGTCTCCTCGATCTCGCGCTTGATCTGGGCGATGCGGCCCTGAATGGCCTTCAGGTCGCCGGCGCCCTCGATGATGGTGGTGTCCTCTTTGGTGACCACCACCTTCTTCGCGCGGCCCAGGTCGGAGAGCTCAACGTTCTCCAGCTTGACGCCCAGATCCTCGGTGATGAAGCGGCCGGCGGTCAGGACGGCGATATCGCCCATCATGGCCTTCCGGCGGTCACCGAAGCCAGGAGCCTTCACCGCCACCACGTTCAGCGTGCCGCGCAGCTTGTTCACCACCAGCGTGGCCAGCGCCTCGCCCTCAACGTCCTCGGCGATGATCACGAGCGGCTTGCCCGCCCGGACCACCTTCTCCAGCAGCGGGATCAGATCCTGGACGTTGGAGATCTTCTTCTCGTACAGCAGGATGTAGGGCTCCTCCAGAACCGCCTCCATCCGCTCGGCGTCCGTCACCATGTAGGGCGAGATGTAGCCCTTGTCGAACTGCATCCCCTCCACCAGCTCCAGGCTGGTCTGGGTGCCCTTGGACTCCTCCACGGTGATGACGCCGTCCTTGCCCACCTTCTCCATCGCCTCGGCGATAAGGTCACCGATGGTGGGGTCGTTGGCGGAGATGGTCGCCACCTGAGCGATGGCGGAGCGATCCTTCACGGGAGTGGCCACCTTGGAGATGTGGGCCACGGCGGCCTCGACGGCCTTCTCAATACCGCGCTTGACAGCTTGCGGGTTAGCACCGGCGGCCACGTTCTTCAGTCCCTCGCGGACGATCGCCTGGGCCAGCACGGTGGCGGTGGTGGTTCCGTCGCCCGCCACGTCGTTGGTCTTGGACGCGACCTCACGCACGAGCTGCGCGCCCATGTTCTCAAACGGGTCCTCGACCTCGATCTCCTTGGCGATGGTCACGCCGTCGTTGATGACGGTGGGAGAACCGAACTTCTTCTCGATGACCACGTTGCGGCCGCGCGGCCCAAGGGTGACCTTGACGGCGTCGGCCAGGATGTCCACACCCCGCTCAAGGGCGCGGCGCGCCTCTTCGTTGAACCTAAGATCCTTGGCAGCCAAGGTTACTTACCCCCTTTTCCTTTGCTGACGATCGCGAGGACGTCGTCCTGGCGGAGGATGACATACTCCTCCCCGTCCACCTTGACTTCCGTCCCGCCGTACTTGGAATAGATGATGGTGTCGCCGACCTTCACCTCGATCGGCACCAGCTTGCCGGAGTCGAGCAGTTTGCCCGGCCCCACGGCGACCACCTCACCCTCCTGCGGCTTCTCTTTAGCCGTGTCGGGGAGGATGATGCCGCCCTGGCTGACTTCCTCAGCACTCTTCGTCTTGACGACGATCCGGTCGCTGAGCGGTTTGATCACCGGATTCACCTCCGTTGAGTCAGGTTTGATTAGGGAAACCGTTGGACGGTTAGCACTCGCGATATCCGAGTGCTAATCCATCGGGAGTATACCCACCTCCTCGCCCTCCTGCAACAGGGCCTGGATCGCCGATAACGCATTCTATAGACTCTTGGACACTGTCCTGAGTCTTTAGCTCATCAGAATAGAGATTGAAGAAAAATTACTTCGAATTACGTGATTTATCGGCTCGATTTATGTTCCCTCCATCCGCGGGCTGCAGATCTCCATCGGCCGGCGGCACAGGTGCCGGGATGTCCCCTCAGCTCTGGCAATGCTCACTAATCGCAGAAAAAAACCTTTGACTTCTGACGGATGGAGTGCTACTATGGAAGTGGTCGATCCGGCGTGGGAGAGGCTCCGGTTGCCAACACCCCTGTTCTTGTTGTCCGCTCCCCGGGGTCCGCGGGCGGTTGTCTCTCTTGTGCGGGAAGCCGCCCTGAAGGGTGCGGCCTAAATCTCCGGCGTCGGTTCGCATCTGAGACAGGGAAAGAAGGGAGACAGTTATGAAGCTGACTTCTATGCTGGCCGCGGCGCTCCTCCTGACAGCAGGCGCCGCGTTCGCGGGTCCCTATACGGGTCCGTGGACATTTGAATGGGACTTCAACACTTCGCCCCAGGGATGGACGGTCACTGGCAACGGTTACTGGACCGATCCCGGATGGGTGCCGGCGGCGGGCCCGACTCTGCCGGATGGCGCTCCCTCTGGTGGGGGGAACGGCAACTTCTATCTGCCGGATGGCAGCTACGCCCGCTTGGATGTCCGCAGCCTGAACCTGGGCGCCGGAACCGTCGGCGGCCAACAGAAGTATCCGTTTGTCTATCAGGTGGATGTCTACATCCCCAACCTGCGCCCGCTCGGAGGCTTTACTTACAATTACCCGGGCAACATGAATCACCAGGCCGGGATCCAGGTGCTCCGTGAGGGTGACCTTCGCGCCTTCTTCCTTGAAGGCAACATCAACCGGGGCGGCCTTTTGGCGCGCGACCGGACCTGGGACAATGTGGACCGGCGCAGGGACTGGGTGATGGAGGAGACCGTCTCTCCGGACTCCCGCTGGTGGGACAAGTGGATCACTCTCCAGCTAGACTACGGCATTACCACGCCGGGCAAGTGGTCCGCATGGGCTTACATTCCGTGGAATAGTCCGGTGTCGTCCGCTGGATGGCTGCAGATCGGCGGTCTGCAGGACGTGCATCCGTCGGGCGTCTGGTTCGGCTACCTGCAGATGGGCGGCTCCGCGTCCTGGACGCAGGCTCAGTTCGACAATGCCAAGCTCTATGTGACCCCCGAGCCCGCCACCCTGCTGCTGTCAGGCGTCGGGCTGCTGGGAGTGCTCCGCTTCCGCCGGAAACGCTAAGCGCGCCGCACGCGAGTGTAATCTGATCGCGCGGGAGCCGAAAGGCTCCCGCTTTTTCACGCCTTGAAGGCGCTATGCGAAGGGATTCCTCGTTCGGTTGTGCAAACCGTTACCGGAATCGCCCGGAGAGAGGGAGTGAACGTATGCTCGACCCGGCCGTCCGAGACCGCATCCTGAAATCCCTGAACCACGAAGAAGGCGACCGCGTGCCCGTCTGGGACTTCCTGGATAATCGCGCCATCGTGGATTACATTGCTCCTGATGAACCGGATTATCAGCGCGCGATGGCGAAGGTGTACCACACGCTGGGCATAGACCTCTGCCGGGGGTGGGGGGCTTCCTTCCGGGAGACCGACGATCAGGCGGAGGGCGCAGGGGATGCGCGAATCTCAGGGCGCACCTGGTGGAAAGTGGTCCGCCCCATCCGCTCTCTGGAAGATCTGAAAAGCTACCAGCCTCAACCGGTCTCGGAGGAGTGGCTGAACGGCGAATGGCTGGATCTCAACCGCCGGATGATCGAGTTGCTGGAACCCTATACGATGTTCGTTCCCGGCGCGGGTTGCGGTTTCCACGCCACCTACGACCTGATGGGGCAGGAGCTTTTCTCCTATGCCATCTACGACGCTCCTGCGGAGGTCGAGCGCATCCTTGAGGCCCAGGCCCACAATCATCTGGAGATGGCGCGGGCGGTTGCGAAAGCCGGGCTGGGCCCCATATATTTCATCGGGGATGACATCGCCTGCAAGGGAGCGCTGATGTTCTCGCCAGAGTTCCTCCGCCGGACGTTCATCCCCGCGCTCAGGCGATGCTGCGAAGCCGTCAAAAGCGCCGGGATGAAGGTC
>JBBFLP010000040.1:13444-15624 GCA_037478975.1 Armatimonadota bacterium | reverse complement strand
AGTCTTTCGGGCGGGCAAAATTGCGCCCGGACGGCGTGGCGGAAAGCACACGGTCCAGCCTGAGTTGCAGAACCTGTTTGCGCGTGTGGCAGTAACCCAGAAGATACCAGTGCCTGCTCCGGAAGACCAGGGCGTAGGGATCAAACTCACGATCGGACGGCTGGGGAGCCTCTGCGGACCAGTAGCGGAGCCTCAGCGTCTCCTCCGCCAGAAGGGCCCCTTCGATATCTGGCAGAAGGTTCTCCTTCAGTTGGACAGGTGTCGGGGTGGAAGGCGCGAGATAGACCTTCCCTCTGGCCTGCTCGCTGTGTTTGCGGGCGATGCCGGACATCGTGGTCTCCACCTTCCGGAGCGCGCTGCCTGCGCTGCGTGCCAGAGGCTCGGTCTTGCGAAGCGGCGTCGCCTCCAGCGCCATCTTGATGGCAAGCACCTCTTCCGGGGTGAAGTTGATGGGTGTCAGGCGCGCGTCGCCGCTGAGCCGGTAGCCGTCCTCGAA
Source organism: Armatimonadota bacterium (assembly GCA_037478975.1). Taxonomy (GTDB): domain Bacteria; phylum Armatimonadota; class UBA5829; order DSUL01; family DSUL01; genus CALCJH01. The sequence goes on along the minus strand of JBBFLP010000040.1, from coordinate 15,128 downwards.
CACTACATCCGTGTCCAGCTCGGTTGCCAGGTCCTGGATGTAGCGGTAGATAGTCCGCTCGGAACGACCCAGCTCCGCGCCGATCTGGGCGGCGGTCATTCCGGGACTCTCCCGCAGCAGCTCCAGTAGACGGATCAAAAGGACGGATTTCTTCGACATGAACCCGTTTGCCCTCCCGGGCCGGTTCCTGTAGTCTTCCGGCCTCTCCATTATGCCACCCTCCGGCCTGCAGGGAAAGCCCCGTTCCTGCGGAGCGTTTCAGTCTGCCCGTTGGCCTTTCGTCTTGCTTCCGGAAGCATTCGGGTAAAGGCAACGCGGCGCGTGAACTTTTCTTCTCAGAGGAAGGCCCGGGGAAGGAACAAGTCATTCGGTGAGGGCGCGCCACGGGCGGGAGCCGCCTGGTGCCGGCGGCTCCGTCTGCGCGAACACGGGAGGACACCCAACTCAGCATAAAGCCAAGGCTGGCCCCTGCCGCCGCCGAGGGATGGCGCAAAAGCGCTTGGGATTGCTTTTGCGAGTGTGGAAACATCTTGATAGCGGCGAACAGGGAAAGGAGACACCGGATGTCGACTGTCGGAATTCCTGGGGCTCAGGAAGAGCGGACAATCAAACTGACCCCGCGAGAGATCGAGGTGCTGTCCCTGGTGGTAGAGGGAAGGACCAGCAAAGACATCGCGGACGCCCTGTACGTAAGCAAGAGGACTGTGGACTTTCATCTGGCCAACATCTATGAGAAGCTGCACGTCTCCAACCGGGTGCAGGCTTTCCGGCGGGCAACCCGCCTGGGACTGATCCCGATGGATTCGCTTCTGGCCGGTTCCTGAAAGCCGCTTCCGGCCTCCGGCCAGGCCGCCGGCAGGCTGCGAAGATCCGATTGCGCAAGACAAGAAGAATCGGCGCCCGGACCGCACGGTCCGGGCGCTTCGCTGTACCGGGCGGGATGCCGGCAGGCTCCTTTTCTGCAACGGGAGGGCGGAGTGTGGTATACTGACGCGGCTGCGGACCGGCGCAGCAATGGTCCGCAGATCCTGTCTCGGGACGCGGCAGATTCTTCAAGGACCGGGGATGCTTCTAGGAAAAGGATTTCGTCTGGCGGCGCTGATAGCCCTGAGCCTGCTCGCGGAGACTGTCGCGGCGCAGCCGGTCTCCGCTCCTTCGCGTGAAGACAAAGACCGCTATACGGTCACGCTCCCGGCCCCGCTTGAGAGGGCTTCCCCCGGCTCCCGTACAGCCCAGCCCGAAGCGGGACAGCCTGCTCCTGTTCCCGCGCCGTTCCCGCCGTACCCGGCAACACAGCCTCCCGTCGCCGCTCCCACGCAGCCGCCAGCCGGAGCGCCGGGCACGCCACAGCAGCCCGCCCCCGCGCCGGGTGCACCCTTTCCCGGGCAGCTTATGGAGGTGTTCCCTCTCCCGGAACCAGAGATCCGGCTGTTCGGTCACGATTTCTTTGACCGCGTGACAGAGGGGTTTCAGCCGATCCCGAACCTGCCGCCACCGGCGGAGTACCCGCTGGGGCCGGGAGACACCATGGAAGTGGTGCTCAGCAGCCCTGCCGGACAGGAGACGGTGCTGACGGAGACCGTGGACTCGGAAGGCAGGCTGCGCATTCCCAGCGTGGGGTTCGTCCGCGTGAACGGGCTGACCATCGGGGCGGCCGAACGTGTCATCGCGAAGGAGACGCGCG
>JBBFLP010000040.1:10826-13344 GCA_037478975.1 Armatimonadota bacterium | reverse complement strand
CTGCTTCTGGAGGGAGACCGTAGCGGTGATATCACGCTTCAGAGTGGTGATTCGATCTTCGTCCCGGCGATCGGTCCCACGGTCACGGTCAAGGGAGAGGTCCGCCGTCAGGCAATCTTCGAGCTTCTGGAGGAGACAAGCGTCCGCAGCGTAATGCGGATGGCTGGAGGACCCGGTGGTCAGGCGTCGCTCAGTAGCGTCCGGGTGGAACGCGTCATGGGGGGGTCGCGCAAGTTCCTGGTGGATCTGACGCTTGCTTCGCCGGATTCTCCCGACTGGGAATTCCCTCTGCAGCACGGAGACCTGCTGCTGATCCAGCCTGTGCTTCAGGATGCCGTCAACCGGGTGGAGATCAGCGGCCAGGTGCGGCGGCCGGGAGAGTATGAGTTCAGCAAGGGGATGCGCCTCTCAGATCTCGTCCGGCGGGCCGAGGGGTTCGCAGATGTCGAGATCTATCTGGAGCGGGCGACGATTCTGCGCACCCGGGAGGACGGCTCCACGCAGATGTTGAGCGTCCATCTGGGGCGCGCGATGGCCGGAGACGCGGAGCAGGACGTTGAACTGCGCCCGAAGGACCAGGTGGTCGTCTATTCGATGCAGGAGGCGGCGGCGCTGGATCGCACGGTCACCATCTCCGGGCAGGTCAGCCGCCCGGGCGTGTATGACCGGATGGACGGGATGCGGCTGCGGGATCTCATTATAGCCGCGGGAGGGGCGAAGGCGGAGGCTCACCGTGTGGTGGAGGTGGCGCGCCAGACGGAGGCCGGCCAGCAGACGCAGATCCTCAACCTGAATCTGGACCGCGCCATGGCAGGCGAGGAGTCCGACAACATCCTGCTGGCTGACGGGGATCAGGTCTCGGTGAAGGAGGTCTCGGACGCGCGCCGGACGCCCAGGGTGGTCACGATCACCGGCCGGGTGCGTTACCCGGGAACGTATGCGCTCCTTCAGGAGGGGGAAAGGGTCTCCAGTCTGATCGCACGGGCGGGAGGGCTGACAGAAGAGGCGTTCCCGGAAGGGGCCGTGTTCGTCCGGAAGACCCCGGCGCTCCTTTCAGAACGTCAGCTTGAGGTCGCCGCCGAGATCCAGCAGGCGCAGAAGGATCTTGCGGAGCAGATTCGCGAGCTGGAGATGGCGAAATACGGCATCTCGCCCACAAAGCGCACCACTACTACTACGACAACTGCCGCAACGCCATCCATACCCTCCTCCGTGGACGCGAGGGCCGCCGAGGCGAGCGTAGCGGCTGCCGGGCTGGCACGTGTGGCGGCGGAGGCCGGCAAGCTCGGCGCAGAACCGGTGGGCGAGGTATCGCTGGAGGAGGCACGGACAGTCGAGAGCGTCGTGGCCAGCATGCGGCTGCCGATCGACCTGCCGAGGGGCCTTCAGGAGCCGGGATCGGCCGATGACCTGCCGCTGGAGGACGGGGATACCCTGTATATCCCGCGGCGTCCGCTGGTGGTGTCTGTTGCCGGCGCCGTGGTCAGCCCTTCTGTGGTGGTCTTCCGGGAAGGGTTGACCGCCGAGGACTACATCCGCCAGGTGGGAGGCTATGCGCGGGATGCGGATCGGGGGAATACTGTTATCGTGCGTGCGGGTGGCGAAGTTCGCCGCGTGAAGGAAGCCGGGCCTGTCAGGCTGGGGGATATCATCATCGTCCCTCCCAGAGCTATGAGCGCTCCGCGCAGCGGCTGGGAGACGATATCGGACTTTACCCGGATTCTCGGGAATCTGGCGCTGACTTTCCTGGTGATAGCTGACTGATTGCGCATAGGTGAGGTGTTACCGCGCGGAGGCCTTTCGGCGCAGGAGGAAACCTCCGGTTGACAGCCCGGACTGCCTATAACTAGAATGCCTCATTCAGGGGCACACTTCCGGCGTGGCGGTTAGGACTCTCCGGCCCGCACTTGAGTCAGGGGCGGCGACACGACCAGGAACGGGGATCGCGAATGGAGCTACTGCACAGCATTACGGGGCGGCAGATCAGGATCACGGTGGTGGGGCTGGGCTACGTGGGGTTGCCTCTGGCGGTTGAGTTCGCCCGCAACGGCGTCCAGGTCGCCGGCTACGAGGTGGACGACGCCAAGCTCGCCCGCCTGCGGGACGGCGAGAGCTATATCCGGGACGTTTCCTCAGAAGTCATCCGGAGCCTGGTGCTCGACGGACTCCTTCTCCCCACCTCCGACGACAGGCACATCGCCCTGTCCGACGTGGTCATCATCTGCGTCCCCACGCCGTGCGGACGGGATAATGAGCCGGACCTGTCGTTCATCCGGTCGGCGGCGCGGACGGTCGCAAGTCGGCTTAAGCGGGGACATCTGATCATTCTGGAGAGCACCTCCTTCCCCGGCACCACCGAGGAGATCCTGCAGCCGGTGCTGGAGGAGTCCGGTCTTCGGGCAGGACGGGATTTCCACCTCGCCTTCTCGCCGGAGCGCATCGATCCGGGCAATCCCAAGTTCAACGTGCGCAATACGGCCAAGCTCGTGGCCGGAACCACGGAAGAAGCGACTTATCT
>JBBFLP010000040.1:0-10726 GCA_037478975.1 Armatimonadota bacterium | reverse complement strand
GTGGGCGGGCACTGCATTCCGGTGGATCCGCAGTATCTTCTGTACAAGGCCAGGCAGTACGGCTGCACGCTGCGCTTCGTGGAGCTCGCCAACGAGATCAACGACGGCATGCCGGATCGTGTGGTAGACCGGGTGCGGGCCACTCTGGAGGAGTTGGGCAGGGATCTGGCCGGCTCCCGCACGCTGGTGCTCGGGGTGGCCTATAAGAAGGATATTGACGACGTGCGCGAGTCGCCTGCTCTCAGGGTCATCGAGCGCCTGAAAGCGCGCGGAGCGTCGGTGGAGTATCATGACCCGCTTGTTCCGGAGTTCGAGGAGGGCGGTTCCGTCTTCCAGTCTGTTGAACTGACACCGGAGCGGATCCGCTCCGCGGACTGTGTGATCATCTGCACAGATCACTCATCGCTGCCCTACGAGCAGGTGCTCCGTCATGCCCGGGCCATCATTGATACGCGCAACGCGCTGGCCCGTGTGTGCGCTTCCCCGTCGTTCTCAGCCGCCACGGAGGACAAAAGGAGCGCTCTCGCTAGGCACTGAAGACCGTTCCGGAAGCTTCGCTGAGGCCACGCTACCGCCCCTACATCAGATTCCCTCCCCCTAAGGAGCATTGCCTCCGAGGGGTCTTGACATTTTTGGCACAGTATGTGAAAATCCTCACAAAGTCCGGCCTCTCAGGGCCGGTACGAACGATCTGCGAACATGGTGCAAATGGTACATCATAGACACCTGAGCGGCAGAGCCGACCTGACGGCTCGTGAGACTGGCCCACGCGCCTCCAGCCGCTCTCCGATTGCGCCAACCCCAAGGAGGATACAACCTGTAAGATGATCCGACACCCGGAGGCAAGACAGTGGATCGAGGAGATGATCGCCCTCTGCAAGCCGGACAACGTCGTCTGGATTGACGGTTCGGACGAAGAGCGCAGAAGGCTTGAGGAACAAGCTTTCCGGACCGGGGAACTGCATCAGCTGGATCAGCAGAAGCTCCCCGGATGCGTGCTGCACCGCACCGCCCACAACGATGTCGCCCGCACGGAGCACCTGACGTTCATCTGTACGCGCAGGCAGGAAGACGCCGGTCCCACCAACAACTGGATGGACCCCCAGGAGGCCTACAGCAAGGTCGGGGCGATGTTCGATGGCTCCATGAGGGGCCGGACAATGTACGTCATCCCCTTCATCATGGGCGTGCCGGGATCCCCCTTCAATAAGATCGGCATCGAGCTGACGGACAGCATTTATGTGGTGCTGAATATGCGGATCATGACCCGGATGGGGAAGGTGGCCGCGGACGAACTGGGCACAGACCGGGAGTTCACGAAGGGGTTGCACTGCCGGGGAGAGCTGGACATCAACCGGCGCTATATCCTCCACTTCCCGGAAGATAACACCATCTGGAGCTATGGATCGGGCTACGGCGGCAATGTGCTGCTGGGCAAGAAATGCCTGGCGCTGCGGATCGCCAGCTATCTGGGCTGGCAGGAGGGCTGGCTGGCGGAGCACATGCTCATCGTGGGCGTCCAGAGTCCGGACGGTGAGACCACTTATATAGCCGGCGCCTTCCCTAGCGCCTGCGGCAAGACGAACCTGGCCATGCTGGTTCCTCCCGAGAGCATGCCCGGCTACAAGGTCTTCACAGTGGGCGACGATATCGCCTGGCTGCGCATCGGTCCCGATGGCAGACTGTGGGCCGTAAACCCCGAGGCCGGCTTCTTCGGCGTGCTGCCCGGCACCAGCTACAAGACCAACCCGAACGCCATGGAGACCATGAAGCGCGACACCATTTTCACCAATGTCGTGCTGACCCCGGAGAACACGGTCTGGTGGGAGGGTATGGGCGTGGATCCTCCCGCACGCGGCATAGACTGGAAGGGCAACGAGTGGACTCCGGACTCGCCCGAGCCGGGGGCTCATCCCAATGCGCGCTTCACGGCTCCCGCGCGCAACTGCCCGATGATGGATCCCCGATGGGAGGATGCCGCCGGAGTGCCCATTTCGGCTATCCTCTTCGGCGGCAGACGGGCCCGGCTGGCCCCGCTGGTGTACGAGTCCCTGGACTGGGAGCACGGTACGTTTGTGGGAGCCACAATGGCCAGCGAGACCACGGCGGCGGCCACCGCAGCCGCCGGGGTGCTCAGGCGGGATCCCATGGCCATGCTGCCCTTCTGCGGGTACAACATGGCCCGGTATTTCCGGCACTGGCTGGAGATGGGCAACAAGATCGCCTCGCCCCCGCGCATCTTCCACGTGAACTGGTTCAAGAGGAACGCGCAGGGCGAGTTCCTGTGGCCCGGCTTCGGGGACAACCTGCGCGCGTTGGAGTGGGTCATCCGCCGCTGCAGGGGAGAGGTGTCCGGCACGGAAACGCCCATCGGTGTGGTCCCCGCCGCGGACGAGCTGAACCTGAACGGTCTGGATCTGGAGCCGGAGGCCGTCCGTGAGCTGCTGGCGGTGGACCGGGACGCCTGGCGCGAGGAAGCGGACAGCATCGAGGAGTTCTTCGGCAAGTTCGGAGAGGAGTTCCCGCAGGAGCTGTACGCTCAGCTTGCGGCCCTCCGCCGGCGTCTGGGCTGAAGAGGCCGTCCTCCGGCCTCATGGCAGCTTACCGGCCCGGGGAAGGCGCAGTAATCGCCTCCCCCGGGCCCGTTTGACAGACGTGGCCGCCGTGGGGTAGACGGTCTGGCGTGATGCAGACCGGCGCGTGCCTTACAGCCTCCGTTTACAGCCTGCCCGCGGCCCTCCCCGGGCCTGAGAATCCGCTGCCGATGTTCCGCCACCGCCGAAGGCCGGGCCGGCGCCTGCGATTTGAAGAGCTTCCGCCAGGAGACCGGGAGAGAATTGGCTGGGAGACCTCCTTCCGCGTTCTGCCTTACCGGATGCAGGATGACCTGTCGCGCGCCCTTCGCCCCACGCGGTTCTGTTCCGTTGTGCTGGAGAACGGCCTGCTGCGTGCGGAGTTCCTGCCGGAGATGGGAGGCAGGCTGGTCTCACTGCGCAGTCTGGAGGACGGCCGCGAGATCGTCGAGCGCAACCGGATTCTGCAGACGGCCAACCTTGCGTTGCGCGGGGCATGGTTTTCCGGCGGGATTGAGTGGAATGCCTCCCACCCGGGGCACCACTATCTGACCTGCTCCCCTGTGTTCGCGGCCCGGGCTCCGGCCCCCGGAGGAGGCCCCGCGCTGCGCCTTTATGAATGGGACCGCGTGAAGGGCCTGACTTGGCAGCTTGACTTCTGGCTGCCGGAGGGGGCGCGCCGGTTGTTCGTTCATGTGCGGCTGGTCAATCCTCACCCGTTCGAGCTTCCGGCCTACTGGTGGACCAATATCGCGCTTCCTGAGATCCCGGACGGGCGGGTCATCTGTCCGGCGCGGTCGGCCATTCTGGGGAGCGGTGGGGCGCTCAGGCTGGTGGATGTGCCCCGCGCAGGGGATGTGGATCTCAGCCGCCCGGCCAGCGCGCCGTTTGCGCAAGAGGTGTTCTTCCGGGTGCCGGAAGAGTCCCGGCCCTGGATCGCGCAGGCCGATAGCGAGGGCCACTGCTTCGTGCAGACATCGACCCGGCGCCTGAGGGGCCGAAAGCTGTTCGCTTGGGGGCAATCTCCCGGTGGGCGGCGGTGGCAGGAGTATCTGGGCGGGCCGGGAAGCGCCTACATCGAGGTGCAGGCCGGACTGGCCCGCACGCAGCTGGAATGCGTGCCGATGCCGGCGCAGGAGACCTGGAGCTGGACCGAAGCGTTCGGTACCCTCCGCGTGGATCCCTCCCCTGCTCATTCGGAAGACTGGTCGCAGGCGGTGAGCGAGGTGGGCTGCCGCCTGGAGGAGTCTCTGCCTGAGGGCGAGCTTGAACGCGTTCACGCTGCCCTGGAGGAGACGTCACGGATGCCCTGTCAGGAGCTCCTGGCAAGAGGCTCCGGATGGGGGGCGCTGGAGCGCGAGCGCTGCCGGATCTCAGGTCAGCCCTGCGGGATTCCTGCCAGCCTATGGTTTCCGGAGGATTCCATGGGCCTGGATCAGGAGCCGTGGCTGGAGCTTCTCCGGACCGGCATCCTGCCGGAGCGCCCTCCGCAAAAGGAACCCGGACAATACATGGTGCAGACGGAGTGGCGGGAGGCGCTGGAGCGCTCCGTACGCGGCAGAAAAGGCCGCCACTGGCTTTCACTGCTGCATCTCGGGGTGGCGCGGATGGAAGGCGGGGATTCCAGGGGAGCACGGTCAGCCTGGATGCGTTCGGCCGAAGACACTCCCACCGGGTGGGCGTTTCGCAATCTGGCCGTGCTGGAGCAGAGGGCCAGGCGGCCTGACACGGCCCTGGAGCTGATGTGGCGGGCCTGGGAGTGCGGGCCGCGCATCCCTGCGCTGGCCCTGGAACTCGGCCGGTTACTGCAGCGCCAGGGCTGCGTGGAAGAGTTGCGCGAGTTCTGCCGGAGCCTGCCCACTGAAGTCGCGTCGAACGAGCGGGTGCAGCTTATGGCGGCACGGGCGGCGCTGGCCACGGGGCACGAAGAGGAGCTGAACGGTTTCTTCGAGCGCGAGTTCGCCACCCTCCGCGAGGGCGAGGTCACCCTGACGGACCTCTGGTTCGAATGGCAGGCCTGGAAAGCGGCTCGACAGGAAGGACGGGTCCCGGACCGCGCGCTGCGCCTGCGCTTGCGGCGCACTCTGCAGCCGCCAGCCCACCTGGACTTCCGTCTGTCGCCGGAGGCGGACGTAGGCTGAGCGAAACGGCTATCCGGCAGGCGGAGTCAGCCGCCGCACGGAGAAGTCAAACGGCCGGGGCAGACCGTCCAGCGTCACCCTTGCCTTCAGCGTCCCGTGCCGGCCTGCGCTTACCTCGATGTGCGCATCCGGGAGATCTGTCTTCTCCGCCTGGAGCAGGATGGCAAAGACCGTGTACGCCGCCCGCCGTCGAGCTATCAGCATCGGCCAGGATGTTCCCCCGAAGTCGTCCCGCGCCGGAAAACGGCAGAGGATGACTTCCGTTCCCGGCTCCGGTGCAGCGGTCAGCCTCAGGCGGACGCCGTCCTGGACCGCCTGCACGCTCCACGCTCCGTCTTCGACACATCGCCTGCCGTCCCTCAGCCAGCGCCAGGCTCCTTCTGCGGGAAGGTCGAACGCTGCGGCCGGAGCAGAAGCCTCGAACGTCCCGGACTCCGCGGCGGAATGGAACAGATAGGCGATCTCGCGCTCCCGCGTACACGCCACCTGGAAGAGATCCAGAACAAAGTGCTCCGTGACTGCCACCGTGCGCATCAAAGCCGCGCCGGGATACACAATGCCGCGCCGGTCCGCCAAGGTCGCCAGCCTGACACCGGAGTTGTCCACAAAGTCCAGCAGCTCCAGCCGCTCGGGCACGCCGGAGTGGTCCAGGCCGTCCAGCATCACCGTGTTGTGGCACAGGGTCCAGCGGTTCAGCTCGGCCTGCACCCGCGAGGAGAATGCGTGCTGTTCGGACGCCAGCGCCTCCGGGTCTACAGCCAGGTGTCTCCCCCGCCCGTAAAGCATCAAGGACAGCTTGTCTCTGTGCGCGTGGATGCCATCGTGGTCGTAAGTCAGGAAGACGGAGAAGTCGTCACCCTTCCAGTAGTCTGCAGGATCCCCGGAGCGAAGCGCCGCATATCCGTGCTCCGGCCAGAGCCGGGTCCGCATCCCCGGGGCGGATGCCCCGGATGGCTCTGGCAGCCGCTCCAGCAACAGACACGCCGGGGGCAGCTCCTCCCGTTCCTGAAGCAGCCAGGCGATCTCAGGATGCTGCAGCGCGTCGTAGGCGGCGTAGTAGAGGTCCAGCGAGGACAGGTCCAGCCGCCGGCCATAGCAGTCGCCCAGAGTAGGAAGCGTCCGGTCCGGCCAGAGCGCCTGGATCGGCCCGGTCACCAGATCCTGCAGGGTTCGGCCGTTCGCCAGCCGCAGCGTCCACAGGTCCACGGAGTGACCGGAGTTCCGCAACAACCGCGCCAGCTCCACCAGAGGGATAAGCGCGGTGAAGTGGTAGTTCAGGCTGCTTTCCAGCCACAGCCCGTCATCCCGGCTGCCCTGTTCGATCAGATCGTAGATTCCCTGATCGCTCGTGAGGGCATAATCCACCATCTCCGGACGCCCATACTCCAGTCCGTACGCCGCCAGAAACAGCTTGTGCCAGGCGAAGTGATTGTTGTAGAGACCGCCCGGGTTGTGCTCCAGCCACCACCGGTCGTTCTGCATAACGGCCGCACAGGCGCTCGCGAAGAAAGTGTCCACGCGTTTGCAGTCCTCTTCGCTCAGGTGATGGCCGCAGAAGTCCAGCGCCCACAGCAGCCGCATCAGCCAGACGGACCAGTTCAGGCCCACGTCCGGATGCTCGGCGAAGAACTCGTATGCCGCGTAGTGCCGGAGGACCCGGAGCGTCTGCTCCAGCGCCTGCTGGTCTCCCGTGGCGAGATGCAGCAGCGCGCAATCGGCGGCGCGCACAGGCGCATCCACTACGGCGAACATCGTGTGCCGGTTGATCTCGGGGTAGATCTCCTGCCAGGGCCTGCGGCGGGCTTCTTCCCACCAGTCCTTTTCGAAGACCGGCATCTCCATCGCGGCCAGGGCGTCGCGCTGCGCCCGGAGGCGCTCCAGGGCGCGCGAGAAGCGCTTGTCCCGTGCGCGCCTGCGGGCAAGTTCCGCCTGAGCAGGTGTGGCGAAGACGCGCGGCCCCCCCTCTGCGCCGTTCACCGGCCGGACCGCCATGGCAGGGCCGAAGCGCACCTCTGCGGCGCGGGAAGCTCGCGGTCTTCCGGCCACGGGATGGCATACTCCACGCCCGGAATCAGGTCGAACAGATCATCCGGCAGGGGCGACTCCCCGTCCTGGTCCAGACACACGCCCCATACGAATACATCGCTGCTGAAGACAGCGTTTGCCCCATCGCGCTTCACGCTCACCGCCGGATCCGCGAACTGAAGATCCTTGAAGCTCTCGATGAACAGGCGGTTCTGGGCCACGATGCGGCCTTCCCGCAGCAGCAGACCGAATGCCCCGGACCTCGCTTTGCCCACTGCTTCCCACTCGGCAAGTGGTCTCTCGGCGATCAGAGTGGATGCGTTCGGAACCAGTCTGACACTCACCGTTTCGTCCACGGTAAGCCCTCCCTCCAGCAGGAAGAACCCGAGGCGCGCCTGTCCCTTCCATTCTTCGGGCGTGTCATTCACGCCAAACCAGCGGACCCGCCCGTCCTCCACCACCGGCACGATATGCACCGGCGCGAAGGCCCGGCGCACAGGGTGATAGGCCAGCTTGCGGCGCAGGTAGTAATCTACAATGGTCCAGCCGTGCGAGGCAGGCCAGCAGTCGTTGTACATCCAGAAGATGGCGCTGGATGTGCTGTACATCCTCCGCCGGAAGTTGTTGATGTATTCCTGCAGCCCCTCCGCTTGCAGCACGCCTGAATAGAAGACGTAGTCCTCGAAGGAAACCTCCTCTTCGCCCTTCCCCAGCCAGTGGCGGAAGATGCGATAGCAGATCCCGCTCTCACCCCAGTAGTTGCAGGCGTTGTCGTGGAACTCCCAGACCGGGGAGAAAAGCCGCCGCTGCCCTTCGGGGAGGAACTGGCGGAGTGTCGCCGGTGAGGTCGCTCCCAGCACCCCGCCTTCGTTGGGGAAGCGGCTCACATCGCTGCGGTAGGCCCAGAAATCCGGTCCATCCTCCTGCAGAGTGACGTGCCAGGGGTGCTGATCGCCCGTCGTGGGATCGTTCGGACGACGCAGGCCCGTGGAATAGGGCGAACTGGGCCAGTAAGGACGCGAGGGATCTTCGCGCTGGACGATCCGCGGTATCTCCAGGTGATACAGGGCGTAGTCCGGCCATGCGCGCACCTGGTCGTATCCCCACTCCCACGCCCCCCATTCCAGCTCGTTGTTTCCACACCAGACAAGAAGGCTGGGATGGTGGGACAGCGCCCGCACATTGTGCGCCACCTCCCGGCGGATGCTTTCCAGGAACTCGGGATCACCGCCCGGATACTTGGAGCAAGCGAAGATGAAGTCGTGCCAGATCAGCACTCCGAGGTCGTCGCAGGCGTCGAGGAACCGGTGGTCCGCGTAGAGCCCTCCGCCCCAGATGCGCAGCGCATTGAAGTTGGCCTCGACAGCCAGCTCCACCAGTCTGCGGTACCGCGTCTCATCGGGGAGGCAATAGATGCTATCGGGCGGCACCCAGTTCCCGCCCTTGGCGAAGATCGGGCGGCCGTTGACTTCCAGGATGAAATATTCGCCTTCCACCGGGTGCGGATCCTGATTGATGCGCACGCTGCGGATGCCGGTCCGGCGCTTCGCCGAGTCCACGGGGCGGCCGTCCTGAAGCAGCTCGATCTCCACCGCATAGAGCGGCTGATCTCCGTGCGGCCGGGGCCACCAGAGCTTTGGAGCAGGGATGTCCACCGCAGCCGGTACGCGCGTCACGTCTTCTTGCAACTCGACATCCACCCTCGTTTCCGCTCCCACCTCAGGCACGCGGACGCGGAGCGTCGCCTTCGGGTTTGCATCGGACACCCTGTCCACGAAGGCGACGACGTGGATCTTCGCGCTGGAGTGGTCTTCGGACAGCTCGGGGTAGATGGTGAGGGAATCCAGGCGCGGAGCATCCGTCCATTCCAGGCGCACGTCCCCGTGGATCCCCACATTCACGAGGCGCGGGGCCCAGTCCCAGGAGAAACTGTATTGCGGCTTTCGCAGCCAGCTCCTCTTGTGCAGCATGTGGTCCATCTGCAGCGAGTAGTCGCGCCCGGGCTTCTCCGAGACCGAGTAGAGCCCGCTTTCCACCAGCACGCAAAGCACGTTCCCGCCCTCGCGCAACCTGCCCGTCACATCCAGGCGGCAGGGCACGAACCGGTTCGCGTGCGAGCCGATCTCCTCGCCGTTCAGGAAGATGCGCGCGCACAGATCCAGCGCTTCGAAGACCAGCCACGCCCGCTTGCCCGCGGCGTCTGCCGGGGCGTCGAAGGTGCGGCGGTAGAGCCAGTACTGCTCCTCCACCCACCGCTGCTCCTGCGCGTTCAGCCCGATGTTGTAGTCGCCCACAAGCCCGGCGTGCTGCAGATCCAGGTGAATGTCCCCCGGAACCTGCGCCGGAAGGAATGTGCGCAGGTCGGCCCTTTCGCCCAGAAAACTCTCCGGGCCTCCATGCTGCCCGTCGAATCCGCGCGCCATCCACGCGCCGTTCAGATCAAGCTTCTTCAGCATTCCAGCTCCTCGCGGGCGGCCCCTTGCCATCTGCCGCCCGCGGGATGGTAGCACGGCGACCTCCTTCCGGCAAGGGTCTCCAAGCCTGTCGAGAGGCACTAAGCCGGACGCTTCAGATGCGGATGCTGTGGACCAGGTCGCAGTAGCGCCGGACGCGCGAGACCGGAGTTCCCGGCGTCACCGGACTGCCCAGACTCATAATGAAACGGCCGCGGTTGGCCCGCCCCGCGGCGAGTTGCCGCCGGATCTCACGCTCCAGATCCTCATCAGTGCCGTCCTGCAATACGCCGATGGAGTCCAGATTGCCCAGCACGCACATTCTGCCGCCGATGCGCTCCACTACCTGTTCGATGGGGATCTCGAATCCCTTTTTTCCCTCCTCCAGCGCCAGAGCGTCCGCCCCTGTGTCCAGCAGGCAGTCCCAGTGACGGCCGGGATTTCCGCAGAAGTAATGGATGCTGAACATCCCCGCCTGGCGGATGGCCTCTGTCAGGCGTCGGACGAACGGCAGATTGAAGGTGCGGTAGTCGTCGGGACGGATCATGTCCAGCATGCACTCCTCGATCCAGATCCCTTGAGCCCCCACGGCCCGCGCCACCTGGACGCCCACCAGCTGGTGCTCCAGGTTCCGCTCGCACGCCCTCAGCACCACCTCAGGTGAGTCCATCAGAAGCAACATCATCCCTTCGAATCCCCACCGGTCGTAGCAGGTCCAGAGTGGAGAGCTGACGTGGGAGATGGGGAAGAGCTCCGCGCCGAAGTCCTGCAGGCAGCGGCGGGCCAGTTCGTCGCGCCCCTCCCGGATGATCCTGTCCGGGAGTGCGGCATCGGGCGGGCGGATACAGGCATCCACCTCTTCCACCGTGGAGGGGAGGGTAGGCGGCTGGATGGTGAGTGGTTCGCTGGAGTCGGGGATGCCGCTGACCCGTGGCTCCTCCAGACGGCGCTCCTCTCCGGTCCGCCTGTCAACGCAGAACACGCCTTCCGGCCGCTCTTCTATGCTTAGCGCCTCGCGGTCCTCGGCGCTCGTGGAGGGACCGACGGCGAACCAGTCCTGCCCGAGCGCCTGCGCCGCATCGCGCCTCCAGCCGAGCTGCTGTTCGATGTCCGGAGAATGCAGATGCCACCACGGCCGCGGGCTAAGCTCGAACCAGCGGTCCCGGAAATAGATTCCTTCGTACGGGATGACGGCGGCAAATTCGAAGGTACCCTCGGGAGAGAATGCGGCAAGGATCCTGTCGCGCGGAGTCAAGGCTGAATCCATCCTTTTCCGGTATTGCTGAATGGCTCTTCAGCCTCCGGCCACCCGGATTCCTGCCCGCATCCGCCGGGATTGTCGTCGTGATTCTCGCCCTCACCCGGGCACTTTGCCGTTTTCAGGGAGAGGGCTGCTATGCCATCGCCTGGAAGGAGGACTGGCATAAGTCGAAGATACTCAGCGGGTCGAGTAAAAGAAAATCCTTCTCCCCCGGTGGGAGAAGGTTGGGATGAGGGGGACCGAAAGCTGGCATTCCCGGGATCTTGTTCCCGG
>JBBFLP010000039.1:0-15661 GCA_037478975.1 Armatimonadota bacterium | reverse complement strand
ACCGGATTTTGTACATCGCGGGAAGCTGACCGGCCTGCTCCCCGTCTCCCAGCACTGCTTCCTGCAGCAGCCGCTCCATCTCGATATGATGACTGTTGGCCGACCCGGTGGCCGGGCTGGCTGAGGGCGGCCTGGAAACACATGAGAGCGGATGCCGGCCGTAGAGATTGTCCCCGAACATCACTTTCAGGTAGCGCCACGCTCCCATGTTCTCCGGTTCTTCCTGAGTCCACACCACCTTCGTTCCCTCCGGGAACGCCCCGAGCGCCTTCTGGAGCTCCTCGTGCGGGAATGGATAGAGTTGCTCCAGCCGCACTATGGCCAGGTCCTCCCGCTCCAGATCAACCCGGGCCCTGTCAAGGTCGTAGTATATCTTGCCTGTGCAGAGCAGCACACGGCTCACTTTCTTGCGCCGGGAAAAACGCGGATCCTGCAGCACGCGCCGGAAGCGGCCCGAAGCCAGGTCGTCCAGTGACGAGATCACCTCAGGGTGCCGCAGAAGGCTCTTCGGTGTCATCACGATCAAGGGCTTCCGCCACGGGCGGTGCACCTGTCTCCTCAGCAGATGGAAGAACTGAGCAGGAGTGGTGGGGAAGGTGACCTGTATGTTGTCCTCCGCCGCCAGCATGAGGAACCGCTCAAGCCGCGCGCTGGAATGCTCCGGGCCCATCCCCTCGAATCCGTGCGGCAGCAGCAACACCAGCCCCGAAAGACTGCGCCACTTATCCTCCGCGCTGGTGATGAACTGGTCCACGATCACCTGCGCCGCGTTGCAGAAGTCTCCGAACTGCGCCTCCCACATCACCAGAGCATCCGGGTAGGCGATGCTGTAGCCATACTCGAATCCCAGCACGCCCGCCTCTGAAAGGGGACTGTTGTGGATGTGCACCGGAGCCTGATCCTCGGAGAGATGCATAAAGGGGAAGAAGCGATCTCCGTTGGTCACATCATGCAGGACGGCGTGCCGGTGGCTGAACGTGCCCCGCTCGCTGTCCTGTCCGGTCAGACGCACCGGATAGCGCTCCACTGCCAGCGTGGCGAAGGCCAGCGCCTCTCCCGCCGACCAGTCCAGAGGCCGCTCCCCGCGGGCCATCTCGCGCCGGTTTTCCAGGAAACGCTGGATCTTCGGATGCGGGTTGAAATCCCTCGGGATGTGAGTCAGCCTGTCCAGCAGAACGGCTAGGTACTGCCGGTCGAAGCCTGTATCCACATCCGGCACACCGGACTCCGGCCCGCCCACGTAGTTGCTCCAGACGCGGCCCAGGATGCTGGGCCGCGGAGGTTCGTCGGTCTTCTGCTTCTTTTTGGAACGGACCTCAGACAGCTCCTTTTCCAGTTCCTGTCTGCGCGCCTCGGCTATTTGATCCGCCTGCTCCTTGGTGATGCCGCCCAGCTTCAACAGCCGCTCAAGATAAGCGTCCCGGACGGACTTACGCTTTTCGATGATCTTGTACATCAGCGGCTGGGTGAAGGACGGCTCGTCGCTTTCGTTGTGTCCCCGGCGCCGGTAGCAATACATGTCAATGACAACGTCCCGCTTGAACTCCTTGCGGAACTCCATCGCCAGCTTCACCACCTGCGCCACGGCTTCTGGATCTTCCCCGTTGACGTGGAAGATCGGCACCTGCAGCATCTTTGCGATGTCCGTTGCATACACGCCGGAACGTCCCTGCTCAGGAGGCGTGGTGAACCCGATCTGGTTGTTCACCACCACGTGGATGGTGCCGCCCGTGGTGTACGGTTCCAGCTGGCTCAGATTCAGGGTCTCCTGGACGATGCCCTCACCGGCAATGGCCGCATCCCCGTGGATCAGGATGACCACGTAACGCTCGCGCTCGTGGTCGCCCAGGCGCTCCTGCTTCGCCCGCGTCCGCCCGAGCGCCACCGGGTTGACGAATTCCAGGTGGCTGGGGTTGAAGCACAGAGCCAGATGGATCTCCTTCCCCGTGGATGTGATCCAGTCGTTGTGGTAGCCCAGATGGTATTTCACATCCCCGCCGCCCTTGTAGAGCTCGGGATCCATATCTTCGAACTCGCGGAAGATTTCCCGGGGGCTTTTGCCCAGGATGTTCGCCAGGACGTTCAGGCGGCCGCGGTGTGCCATCCCGATGACGATCTCTTTGACGCCGTGCTCTCCCGCGCTTTCGATCGCCAGGTCCAGCAGCGGGATCAGGCTCTCCGCTCCCTCCAACGAGAAGCTCTTCGCCCCCAGGAACTTCTTCTGGATGAACTCCTCGAAGATGATCGCGTCCGTCAGCCGGGTCAGGATGCGCACCTGCTGCTCGGTGTCCATGGGCAGCCGGTTCTCCGTGCTCTCCATCCGCGTCTGCAGCCAGGTGCGGATGCCGAGATCGGAGATGTGCATGAACTCCACACCGATGGAGCGGCAGTAGGTGTTGCGCATCCGCTGGACGATCTCCCGCAGCGGGCGCATATCCGGCCCGTGGATGGTGCGCGTGGAGAACCTCAGGTCCATGTCGGCTTCCGTGAAGCCGTAGTCCTCAGGGCGGATGAGGCACTCCTCCGGGTGGCGTTCGTCCAGCGGACTCAGACGGGCGCAGGTGTGCCCTCGCACCCGGAACGCCCGGATCATTTCGTCCAGACGATCCTGCTTGTAGGCCATCTCGAGGGCGGATGCGCCGTTCCCGCCGGCTGCAGGGGGATTGAAAAGTGAGGATGGGCGGAAAGACGGTCCCTCGCGGAACGCCGCCGCCCCGCCGTTGCCCGACGCCAGCTGATCGAAGTAGCGCCTCCAGTCCTCCGGCACCGATGACGGATCACGCAGATACTGCGCATACAGCGCTTCTTCATAGGCTACGCTGAGAGCGTTCAGCGGTTCCTGATGTGCAGCCATCTCCACAACTTCCCTCCCGGCCGGTCCAGCCGGTCCGTTGCGCCTCTCGAAGCAGGTGCGCCTCCAGCCTCGAAGCTATCGCAAGGCATTCGCGATTATCTGGCATCATGACTTACTCGCGGCTGGAGCCGCCACGTTCCAGATTCGCTCCCGCCTGTCACTCCTAACGCTCGCTGTATGGCCCGCAACTCCCGTCACGACTCCCGTCGCGGTGTTACAGTGACCACCGGCTCCCGGTAGCAGCGCACCTCGAACAGGGCGGGCGGGCAGTCGCCGTTCGCCCGGATGCCCTCGATTCTCAGCTTACGGGTCCGCGCCGGCTCGGACAAGACTATACGCCGCCGCGTCTGATGGTTATCCCGGATCGCCGCCACTGTCCGTCCGGCCTCCTCAACGATCCGGAGATCCTTTACGCAGAACGGCATCACCCGTTCCGGGTGTCCCACAAGCACCGTTGCCATCGCGTGTTCGAAATCCGTGTCGAAGGAGAGATCTATCTGCCGGATCTCCTGCGGCTCGTTCCATTCGAGTTCCAGCCACGGATCGTCGTCATCGAATTCCGGCAGCCAGGCGTTCGGGCCGGTCGTTGGACGCGCCACGCCGTTCGTGACATTCGCCGGACCGAACAGGGCGATGCCCGGTTGCGCCCGGAACGCGGGCAGCTTGCCGCCGGGCCGCGGGTCCGGCCTCCAGATCTCAAACGTTTCGACCCCGATATCCCCCTGCGGTGCCTGAACCAAGCGGGGACGCACCGTCAGAACACCTGTCAGCCGTTGTCCGGAGAGGTGCAACGCCAGAGCGTCGTTCGCGCCCACAGCGATGAATACATATCGGGCCTCGGTCAGAATTGTCTCGAAGCGTGCCCGGATGCTCTGCGCCCTGCCGGAGCGCACAGGAACGCTGACCGTTTCGAGAATGACATCGGGAGAATGGTTGCCCGGCTTCAGGCTGGTTCGAAGCTCCACGCGTGCCGTGGTATCGTCCGTGGCGTCCACCATGAAGGTGAACTCGGGAACCGGTCCGGCCGGAAGAGGTATCAGCAGCGCCGCCGGCCGGTCCAGTGGAAGGGTATCGCCGTCACCCGGAAGACCCGTAAGGACCAGTTCGCTGGATGCCCGGAGGGACGCAGTGCGCGCCAGATCGTCCGGGTCATCCAGCCGGTGGCCAGGAATGTACTGCCCGGCGCGCATCAGCCGGATCTGCAGTTCGCGCATCCGCTCAGGGGATGTCAGATCTCCAGGCGTGACACCGTCCCGGATGCAAAGCGCCGCCGCCATCCCCACCGCCTGGGCGGAGTGGGCGCAGGTGGCCATGACCCGGGTGGAGCCGAAGGCCACATGTGTGGCGCTGATGATCCTTCCGGCAAGAAACAGGTTGCGGATGTTCCTGCTGTAAAGGCAGCGGTAAGGGATCTGATACACTCCCCGGGAATGCCACTGCGTGCAGCCCGGCAGCTCGCTGAATACACCGTCCGCCGGATGCAGGTCAATTGACCATCCTCCATACGAGACCGCGTCCGGGTGTTCCCGTTGCTCCACGATGTCCTGCTGGCGCAGCATATACGGCCCTTCGAACCTGCGGCTCTCGCGCTTGCCGGGAATCAGTCCCACCCACTCCAGCGTCAGGTTCTCGGCCTCGGGGAAGTTGCCGGAGTTCTTGATGTAATTCCAGACGCCATAGACCACCTTCCAAAGTTCCCACTTTATGGCTTCCGTGTCGTGCACGGTGTCCAGCCGGCCGCCGTACTCGATCCACCAGAGGCGGCAGCCGTAGGTCTGCGCGTTGAAGCTGCGGAAGCGAGGGATCTTCGTGATGTCATCCAGCGCGAAGGACGGCGGGATGAACTTCACGGGCCGCCCGGCATCCTTGCTGTAGAAATAGATGGAATGCCCCAGCAGCTCGCCGTATTCCCTGGAAGGAGCGAACTTCTCTCCGAACTCTTCTGCCGCTTCGGCTCCCATCCGGAAGGCTGCGCCGGAGAGGTATCCTATAATGCCGTCCCCGGAAGCGTCGCAGAAAAGGGGCGCGTGGAGCTCATACAGGGTGGAATTCTGGCTGCAGAACGCCCGGACACTTGCGATCTCATCCTTCGAGCGCTTGGCCACATCGAATGCGGCCGTGTTCAGCAGCAGGCGGATGTTCGGCTCTTCCGAAAGCTTCTCTAGAAGAACGGTGTCGAACAGCACGGGGTTGCCTTCCGGGTTGCGGAAGGTGTTCTCCACCAGGATCTCGTCCAGCACTCCTCCCTCGCGCGCCCAACGGTTGTTGCTGTGGCCATGGCACGTGGCCCCCTGGATCCAGAGGCGCACTTCGCTGGAGGCGTTGCCTCCCGGCACCGGCCGGTCCTGCACCAGTGCCACCCGGACCCCTGCGCGCGCCGCTGTAATGGCACAGCAGACGCCTGCCATCCCTCCGCCGACCACCACCAGATCGGCCTCGATGCGCTCCGTCCTCAGGACACGCCGGTCCGTTTCGGGTTCCCTCAGCAAGCCGGCCTCCTTCGCGCCGGACGCCTCCGGCGCAGGTGTGCTCTCTCACTGACTACTTCCACATAGCAGGTGTCTGTTACCTGCAGGGAGCGCGGGAAGGAGAGCGCCTCCGCCGCAGGGAACTCAACTCTGGCCTCCCCTGTTGCGGGAGACAGGAGCCCGCCGCGTCATGATCTACACGGAGACACTGGCTGCGCTCATCGAAGCCGCTTCCACGCAGTACTCGTCCCGGACATCCCACATCTGGCGCCCGGGTCTACGTGCCCTGCGCTTCACGTACGGCGACATCGGGCGGATGTCCCGGCGGGCTGCTGCGCTGCTCCAGCGCCGGGGAGTCGGTGAGGGAGACCGGGTAGTCATCTGGGCGGCGAACTCCCCCTACTGGGTCGCGGCGTTCTGGGGATGTCAGCTGCTCGGCGCGGTGGCCGTCCCGATGATGGTCCAGAACACGCCGGACTTTGTGGATCGCATCGCCGGGTTTACGGAGGCGAAGGTGATTCTCGCAACCTCCTCTCGTGGGCACGACTTCGGCGCTGTCCCGGTGGAGCATCTGGAGGAGGTGCTCGGTCCGCAAGGCTTTCAGGGGGAGGAGTACACCCCCGGCCGGGTCTCTCCGGACAGCGTGGCGCAGATCCTCTTCACGTCCGGGACCACGGGCGAGCCCAAAGGCGTGGTGCTGCGGCACCGCAATATTCTTGCGAACCTGCGCGGCGTGGCGGAGCTTGGCATCCTGCGGCCGGACGATCATTTCATGAGCTATCTGCCGCTCGCCCATGTGTTTGAGCAGATCGTCTCTTTGTTTCTTGCCACCTCGGCGGGTGTGCCGGTCACGCAGGCGGCCTCGCTTGCGGGGTCGCACATACGGCTGTGCATGGAGGAGGACCGGCCGACGGTGATGACCAGCGTGCCGGAGTTCCTCAAGCGCGCTGTCCAGCGTATCGAGTCAAGGGCGGAGGCCACGGGCCGCCTGGAGCGTCTGCACAGGCTTTACAAGCTTGCGCCGCGCCTGCCGATGGCTTTACGGCGCAGACTGGCCTCGCAGATCCTGCAGCGGTTCGGGGGCCGCCTGCGGCTGGTGGTGTCCGGAGGATCGGCGCTGGATCCCGAGGTGGGCCGCAAGTGGGAGGCCCTGGGTGTGATGGTGCTCCAGGGTTACGGGGCTACCGAGACATCTCCGGTGGTCTCCGTCAATCGTCCGCGCGGCCGGAAGGTGGAATCGGTGGGGCCGCCGCTTCCCGGCGTGGAGGTGCGGATTGCCGAGGACGGCGAGATCCTGGTGCGCGGCCCGAACGTGGCGGACGGATATTACAACCGTCCGGAGGAGACCGCGAAACGTTTCCGGGACGGGTGGTATTTCACGGACGATCTGGGAGAGTTGGATGCGGACGGCCATCTCCACATCCGCGGACGCAAGAAGTTCCTCATCGTCACGCCGGCGGGCGAGAATATCTATCCGGAAGACCTTGAGGCGGAGCTGAACTCCGAACCGGAGGTGGCCGACTCGGCGGTACTGGCCATCGCTCCGGACGGGCGCTTTGAGGTCCACGCGGTTTTGCTTCCTCCGCCGGGGAGCAGCATCCCCGACCCCCGATCGGTCGTCGAGCGCGTGAACTCCCGCTTGCAGCCCCATCAGCGCATTCAGGGGGTCAGCGTATGGGAGGGCGAGGACTTCCCCCGCACGGTGACCCGCAAGGTCCGCAAGGACGAGGTGCGCGCATGGCTCCTTGGCAGACAGACCGGCGAGGCTTCAGCGCCTCGCCTGACCGTAGCGGGAGCGTTGGAGCGAGCGGTCGCGCAGGCCGCGGGCATCTCACCGGAGCAGGTGTTGCCGGAATACCGGCTGGAGGCGGACCTGAAGCTGGACTCCCTGGGGCGCGTTACTCTGGCGGGAATCATCGAGGAGGAGATGGGGGTCATTCTGGACGAGGGGCGGCTGGGGCCTTCCACCACGGTGGCCGAACTAAAGGAGCTTGTGGCCGGGGAGCGGGGCAGGGAGGACCGCTACGAGTTCAATCCCCGCCCGCTTTCACCGAAGGCGCGTTTCTGGCGTTTTCTACTTCAAAGACTGCTGGCTTTCCCGTTGATTGATATCTTCGCCCCGATGCGCGTCACCGGGACCGAGCGTCTGAGGGGGCTGGAAGGGGCGGTTCTCTTTATGCCGAACCACATCTCCCCGGCGGATGGCATCCTGCTGAAGGCCATCCCGGAGCCGTGGCGGTCAAGGCTGGCTATCGCGGCGGCTACGGATGTGCTGTACGAGAAGCCGGGTCTGAAGCGCTTTGCGGGACTGCTGGAGCTCCTCGCCAACATCTATCCGTTTTCACGGGAGGGCCAGATCCGCTCGGCGCTGCAGTATACAGGGCGCCTGATGGATCGGGGCTGGTCTATCCTTGTGTTCCCGGAGGGGCGCATCTCGATGGATGGACATCTCCAGGAGTTCCGGACAGGTGCGGGCTTGATGGCGGTGGAGCTAAATGCGCCTGTCGTCCCGATGGCGGTAAAGGGGACGGACCGGGTCATCCCCCCTGATGCCGACCGCCCGATGCTGCCCCGCCGGTCGCCGGTCCACGTCCGTTTCGGGCATCCCGTCCATTTTGCCCCGGGCACAGACTATGCCAGTGCTGCCCGACGCATCCGGAATGAGATTGCAGCCCTGCTCAAGGAGATGGAGCAGGATGGCTAGAGCCTCCCTTCTTTTCGCGCGGCGGCCGTCGCGCTGACGCTCGCGCCGTGCTAGAATGCGTTGCGCTCCCCCCGGCTACGCTCAGCGGGCCACCGACTCTGTCTGGAAAGATCAACAAACCATGCGACTTCTGACAGCAACCCTGATCGTTCTGTTTCTCGCGCCGTGCGCTGCTTTCGCGCAGGAGGAGGGGGTGCCCGTAGGTGTAACCTACGGCGTCTTCCGGCCGCTCAGCTCTTCCACGAAGAACAACTTTGGCAAGAGCTGGAATCGCATTGGCATCGGCCGGGTGGACACCAGTGTCCCGTCCGACTGGAAGCCTACCTTCGGCTTGATCTCCCTCAATGCCGACGGCCCGGGCTCGGCCACATTGTTCGGCGTGAACTGGGGACTGGTCCGCGCCCTTTCTCCCGGCTCCTCCGGAGTCCGGCCCTATGCGGGCGTTCACGCCGGGCCGGTCTATGCCGACGTCAGCTCGGCCGCTCTCGGTGTGGATGCCACTACCGTGGCGCTGAACGGTGGAGCCTCGCTGGGTCTGGTGCTGGGGAAGATCGTCTTCGTGGAGGCTCGCTACGATGCGTTCACGAAAGTGGGCGGTGTGGACTTCAGCGGCTTCTCCTGGGAGGCCGGCGTCAGGCTGTTCAACCTGAAATTCTAGAACCGCCCGGTTGTTTCAGCCCTTCACCCCGGTCAGAGTCACGCCCTGGACGAACGTCCTCTGTCCGAGGAACCAGAGCAGGATGATCGGCAGCGTCATCACCACGCTGGCCGCCATCAGCAGGTTCCATTGCGCTCCGTGCTGAGTGACGAACTGCTGGAGCCCGAGGGACAGCGTATACATCGTGTCGTCGTTCAGATACATCAGCGGGCCCAGGAAGTCGTTCCACGCCCCCATAAAGGTGAACAGCGCCACCGTGGTCAGCGCGGGGCGGGACAGGGGAAGCATCACCCGCCGCCAGATGTCCAGCTCACTAGCCCCGTCCATCCGGGCGGCGTCCGACAGCTCCTGCGGGATGGTCATAAAGAACTGGCGCAGCAGAAAGATGAAGAACGCGCTGCCGAAGAACGCCGGCACGATCAGTGGCCGGAACGTGCCCACCCATCCCAGCGTCTTGAACACCACGAACACCGGCAGCATCGTCACCTGAGCGGGGAGCATCAGGGTGGAAAGAAGCAGAAAGAACACGGCGTCGCGCCCCGGCCACTTCAGCCGGGAGAAGCTGTAGGCCACCAGGGAGCTGGCAAGCGTCACCCCGACGGCTGAAAGCGCCGCGATCAACAGTGTGTTCAGGGCGTATCGCGCGAAGGGGATGTAAGCCAGGGCGCGGGGATAGTTCTCCCAGACGGGCCGGGCCGGGAAGAACTGCAGGCGCGGCGAGAAGACCTCGGCGTCCGCCTTGAGGGAGGTTCCCAGCATCCAGAGGAATGGCAGCAAAGCCGCCGCCGACAGCGCGAGCAGCGTCACGTGCCCTGCCCAGATCTTCCAGCGCGGAGCTCTCACTGCCGCATCTCCCCTGGGTAATAGACCCACCGGGCTGACGTCCGGAACACCAGCGCCGTTGCCAGCACCGTGATGGCGAACAGGATCCAGGCCATGGCGGAGGCATATCCGAACTGCAGGTCGGTGAAGGCGCGGTTGAACAGGTGCAGCGCGTAGAACAGGGTGGCGTCCTGCGGGCCGCCCTGCGTCATCACGTAGACCTGCGTGAAGTACTGGAACGTCCCGATCAGGCCCATCACCAGGTTGAAGAAGATGACCGGTGACAGCATCGGGATGGTCACGTGCCGGAACTTCGCCATCCCGCCTGCGCCGTCAATCTCGGCCGCTTCGTAAAGCTCGCGCGGGACATCCTGAAGCCCGGCCAGATAGATGATCATAGAACCGCCCACGCCCCACAGACCCATCAGAATCAGCGCCGGCTTGGCCCATGCCGGGTCTGTCAGCCATCCCGGTCCCTGCACGCCTGCCAGCGCCAGCAAACGGTTGATCAGACCGATCTGCGGGTTCAGCAACCACATCCAGAGCACCGCCGATGCCACCGTGGGTACGATGGAGGGGATGTAGAACACGGTGCGGTAGAGCGCCATGCCGCGGAGCTTCATGTTCAGCAGCAGGGCCAGCGCCAGCCCGGCCACCAGACTGGCGGGAAGCCCGAACACCACCATGAACAGCGTGTTCCGCAGGGACTTCCAGAACAGCTCGTCCTCCGTCAGCAGACGCATATAGTTCTGCAATCCCACCCAGTGTGGCGTGCTCAGCGTGTCGTAGCGCGTGAACGAGTAGTAGAGCGACGCGCAGATGGGGTAGGCCGTGAAGATGGCGAAGCCGATCAGCCAGGGGCTGGCGAACGCCAGCCCCGCTGCAAGCGCCCGCAGGTTGCGCCGCCGCTCAGTAGACCGCATAGCGCTTTGCTTCCTCGAGCTCGCGCTGCACCCGCTGCTGGACCTCGCGCAGCAGGGCGGCCGGATCTCCTCCGCCGTGGATGGCCCGGTCCTCCGCGCGCTGGATCTCGCGCTGATACATCGGCCACACCGCTACAGGCGCGGGTCCGAAGGCGTTCTGGCCTCCTGCCAGCCGGATAGCGTCCCGCATCAGGGGGATCCTCTGAAACTCCGGGGCTTTCGCCGCTTCGATGAGGGGCGGGATGTTGTGGATCTCGCTGCAGAAGCGCCGGCTGGCGTAGTGGCCGCAGATCCAGCTCAGGAACTCGAACGCCTCGTCTTTGTGGCGGCAGGCGGCCGGCATCACGAAAACGCTTCCGCCCAGCTGCACGCAGTTCTTACGGCCGCCGGGAGGAGGGGGGAGGGGAAAGTAACCCCAGTCCAGATGCGGGGCGTAGCGCCGGATGTTCTCCCCGGCCCATTCGCCGGTCTGCCACATGGCGGTCTTGCCAGTATAGAACGCTCCTGTTGATGCCTCCAGGCTTCCGAAACCGGCCTCGAATGTTTCCATCTTGCGGATGTCGTACCGCGAGAACCACCGCTGCAGCCACGCAAGAGCCGCAATATTGCCCGGATGGTCGGCGGTGATGGCGCCCGTCTCTTCGTTATACCAGTCCCCGCCGAAGACTCTGGCCCAGATCTGCAGTCCTCCGGGCCGCAGGCCATATCGCAGATAGTTGCCCCGCGCATCGCGCAGCGTGGTCTTTTCGGCGGCCTCTTCCAGCTCCGCGATGGTCTGCGGAGGACGGTCCGGGTCCAGTCCGCATTCCGCGAAGATGCGGCGGTTGTAGGCGATGAAGGTGGAGTTCGCCGTCGTGGAGAGCGCGAAAGTCCGGCCATTGTAGCGCAACATCCTGCGCACCCCCGGCATCCACTCGTCCAGACTGCGGCCCCACCGGGCCAGATAATCGTCCAGCGGAGTGAGCGCTCCGCGCGCGGCATAACCGTAGAGCTGATCCGCCCAGACTGCCGAGCAGACGTCCGGGGTGTCGCCTCCGGCGATGGCGATGGGCACCTTCTGATAGCTGCCGGCCACGCAGAGGATCTTCACCCGGATGCCGGGGTGGGAGCGGTTGAATTCCTCGATGAGATCTCTCTGGACCTGCAGCTCGTGGCCTGTCCACCCGGTCCAGTAGCGCAGCAGCACTTCACCGCTCCTACGCCGGCCGCATCCGCCCAGCGCTCCGGCCGCCAGAGCGCCCGCTCCCAACCGCAGCACTTCCCTGCGCTTCATCGGCCGGAGGGTGTCCCCTGACTTTTCATTACTACTTCTGCGGGACCTTCCCACGGGCAAGGACCGCCGACGTCGCGGAACCAGCGTTTGGAGGGGTCGTCCGTCACGGGTTTCCACGATAGCTTCACCAGGGCTCCCGGCCGCCTGCCTTCCAGCCGGACCACCAGGGTGCATCCATCCCGTTTCACCGAGACCACCCGCGCTCCCTGAGCCTTCCACAGGTCCGGCCGGGTGATCTCGGGCGCGGGCCACTTGTTGAGGATGATACGGACCGTATCTCCCTCGTCGGTGTGCCCGAGCATCCGCAGAGGGGCGGTGTAGATGCTCTTCTGCAGGCTGTGCATATAGCCGAAAACACCGAGGGCGCCTGTCTTCCTGGCGGCCTCGTCGCACTCCTTCATCCACGCGTCCGGCCGCAGCATCTTTCTGTCGGAGCCCACGTCCGTCTGGATCAGAACCGGCAGACCGGGGCGTGCCTGCCATACCTGACGGATGTATGGCTCATACTGCGTCACATAGTCCGTCGGCAGGTCCGGGTCCAGCCAGTCCGGCCAGTCGGTCTGGACTACGTATCCGTCGGGGCGCACCCTGCGAGCTATGGCCGTTCCGTCCACACCCTCCCATTCGCGCATCAATTCCGGTGAGGCGCTGCGCGAGGCGATACCCCACGTCAGGACCTTCACCCCCGGGCAACTCTCGCGCAACCCGCCCTTGCCATTGATCACCTCATGCAGGAACTCCGTCAGCCAGGAGGCCCGGGCATCCACCCACCTGCGGTAACGCTCGGCATCCTTCCGCCAGAAACGCTGGCTGTCGGCGTCGTTGAACTCGGGGGGCTCCAGGGCGGTCTCCTTCCGGAACCGGGCCAGACACCGCGAACAGAGACACCCATACGCGGCCTTGTCCGGTCCGCCGTGCGCCGGCCAGAACGGCTCCACGATCTCCACAGCGTCGAAACCGCACCGTTTCACTGCGTCAACGATTTCACGCTTCTTCCAGTCACGATAGGCCGGCTCGTTCAGACACAGATACGTGTATCCTGCGGTTTCCCCCTCGCGCTGGCGCATCTTCCAGAACTCCCATCCCTCCGGCAGACCGGTGGTGGTGTAAACGCCATTGCCGAAGATACTCAAGATGACCGGGAAACCCGCCGCGTGCAGCGCCCTGACCAGCTCCGGCCGGGCTGCGCTTCCCCGCACCGCAATGTATCGCACGGAGCGGAATCCGTAGTGTTTCAACTCCTCTGAGATGCTCCTGTCCGAACGCCCGGAGAACCAGGCGAACGCCGGGTCAATCACCGCGGAAGGCAGGGTACGGACGGGATCCGGCCGGGAGACGGACGCCGCCGCGCTGCAGGCGCACAGCAAAAGTGCCGCAGCCACACTAGAAGTCCAGCTCATCAATGTTGTCTTTTGTGATGACGATGCCGGGGATGAGCACCTGCGAACCCTTGACCGTGATCTTGCCGACTCCCGGGATCTCCTGTCCATCCCGGGGCTTCTTGCCTTCCAGATCTTGCTTCACCAGGTAAGCCGTCGCGAAGGTCAGGTCCGCCGGGTTCCACAGGATGGCTCCATTCACCACGCCGTTCTTCACGTGCTCACGGATCTCGCTTGGCAGGGAAAGCCCCCAGACCTTCACCTTCCCCGCTTTGCCCGTCTGGATCAGCGCCTCCGCGACTCCCGGCGCTCCCGGCGAGCTCACGCAGGCGAACCCGGTCAGATCCGGGTGTTTCTGGAGCATGGAGATGGCCCCCTTGATGGCCTGATCTTTCTGATCGTTGTTGGCGAGCAAAGGCTCCACGATCGTGATTCCGGGATATTTCTTCAGGCCCTCCCGCACGCCGTCCACGTGGAGCATCAGATTCTTAGCCGTCAACCCCCCGGTCATGATGGCCACCTTGCCTGTGCCCCCCAGATCCCGCGCCAGCCGCTCGGCGATATCCACCCCGATCTGCACGTCATCGCAGCCCGCCACATAGAAGCGGCGGACATCCTCCGGGGCGTCCGAGTCCCAGGTGTACACGGCGATTCCCGCCTGCTCCGCCCGCTTGAGCACCGGCCGCACCGAGTCCGCGTCATTGGGGGATACCACGATCGCGTCCACCTTCCGGGCGATCTGATCCTCGATGAGATTGATCTGCCCCTGGATATCGTTGCCGGTGGCCGGTCCCAGCAGTTCCACCTTCATTCCCAGCTCTTTTGCGGCGCGGTCCGCGCCCTGCTTCAGGCTGTCAGCGTAGGGGATGCCGAGAACCTTGAAAACGAAGACGACATGCGGGCGGTCCGCCCCGGCTGCGCCCTCCTGGCCGCCCTTCCGGGCGCAGCCCGAAGCCGCCGCCACGATAGCGGCGGTCAGAAGAAGGAGGAAGAGTCTTCTCACGATGTGGCCTCCGGTATGGCCAGGCGCCTGCCGGTCCCGGACGGTTGCGTCAGGAGGTCAAGCGCCGGCGCAGGTTGTCTATCAGCACGGCCGCAAGTAGCGCCACGGCCAGCATCTGGGTGCGTGTCAGATCGCTCTGACCGGCAAGCGAGAGGCCGTTTCTCAGTACGGCCATCGTGCAAACGCCTGCCAGCGTTCCCAGAACGCTTGCTTCCCCTCCGGTCAGGCTTGTTCCTCCCAGCACCACGGCGGTGATGGCCTCGAACTCATAGTTGCGCCCGGCGTCGGCGAACGATGTGGATACCCGCGCCGTCAGCAGGATGCCAGCGACTCCCGCCAGCAACGACAGCAGCAGGTATGTGGCGAAACGCACCCTGCGCACGCGGATGCCGGACAGCTCTGCCGCCTCCGCGGATGCTCCAGAGGCCAGAACGGCTCGCCCGAAGGCTGTCCTTCGCAGCAGAACGGCGCTGCCGGCGAACGCCAGTCCGGTGATAGCCACCGGCATGGGGATGCCGGTTCCGGCCACCCCGGCTGTGGCGATGTCCGTGAACCGCTCCGGAAAGCCGGAGAGGCTCACTCCTCCGGTCAAAACGTAGGCGGCCCCCCTTGTCAGCGACATGGTGGCCAGCGTGACCAGGACGGGCTGCATGCCCAGATAAGCGACCGCGGCCCCGTTCACCGCCCCCACACATCCCGCGACGGCAAGGGCTACAGCGGCTGCGGGGAGCATCTCCCACCCGTGCTGCAGTACCAGCACGCCAAGCAGCATCCCGGTGAGCCCCACTGTGCCTCCCACGGAGATGTCAATGCCGCCCGCTGCAATGACCAGCGTCATCCCCACGGCCACCAGACCCAGCTCAGCATACTGCCTGGCCAGCGACAGCAGATTGCCCGCGTCCAGGAATCCTTCCTGCGCGATGGAGAAATAGACCGTCAGAGCGGCCAGGATGACCAGACTGCCGGCGGAGTGTAGCCTGCTCCTGTCTGAAAGCCTTCTCATCCGGCGGCCTCGCGCCGCGCGCGCAGACGGGGGATAGCGACGTCCAGTCCTCCCGTCAGAAGGATGGCTGCCCCGATGATGGCCTGGTACCAGTAGACATCCAGCCCGGCGACGATCAGCCCGTTTCTGAGGATGGCCATCACGCCTGCCCCCAGAGCTGTCCCGAGGACACCCCCTCGACCTCCGGTGATGGCCGTGCCACCCAGCACCACCGCGGCCACGGCATCCAGCTCGTAGCCCGGAAACATGTTCCCCTGCACGCTGTTCAGAGTGGCGCTGGCCACGACAGCGGCTGCTCCCGCGCAAAGGGCGCTGGCGACATACGTCCATCCCACGGTGCGCCCCACGCTCACTCCGCTCAACCGCAGGGCGGTTGTGTTTCCCCCCGCCGCGTAGACGTGCCGTCCCCAGGGGGTGCGCGCGAGGGCCAGCGCGGCTGCCAGCAGCACGGCCAGGAACGCCGCGAACGCCGCCCACCCGGCGCCCAGTTTGCTGAATCCGGGCGGAAGAGGGCTGATGAGTGTCACCATCTTCATGGCCTGCATCCGGTACAGTCCCAGAGTGGCCAGGGTGG
>JBBFLP010000038.1:0-15865 GCA_037478975.1 Armatimonadota bacterium | reverse complement strand
AATGGTGGAGCTGATGGGAATTGAACCCACGACCTCTTCCATGCCAAGGAAGCGCTCTCCCCCTGAGCTACAGCCCCGCAGCACGCTTCATCTTACCGCAGCCTGCGCGCATCGTCAACGGCCATACGGCTTCGTGGCCTCGCAGGATATTGTCGGCCGGGCGATGGGAACACTGCAGGGCCAGAGAGTTATTCGGAACAGCAATGACTGCCGAATCAGTCTGAACAGATGGGGGAAATCTGACCGATATTACGAAGGGCCCTGGACGGCCGTGGCAAGATCCTGGCAACTCAGCCGGGAATGTTTGACGCACGGAGTAGGGGAGGGGGAGGGAGCTTATCGGCTCCGGATGGAGGGGTGTTTGTTTGACACCCCTTCCGGCGGTATGGTAAATTCGCAGCGGAGGAGAGGGATCGCCGCGGGCGGCGCAACAGACTCCTCCGAGAGGAACACGGATCACGATGCCCAAGAAGATTCTGGCCGTTGACGATGAGAAACACATCGTCCGGCTTGTGCAGGTGAACCTGGAGCGCCAGGGTTACGAAGTGGTCACAGCAAACGACGGCCGGGAAGCCCTGGAGAAGGTCGAGAGCGAGCGGCCGGACCTGGTGGTGCTGGACGTAATGATGCCGTACATGGACGGGTTCGAAGTCCTGCAGAATCTCCGGCGCAACCCGAGCACCAGGGATATCCCTGTAATTATGTTAACTGCAAAGGCGCAGGACGCGGACGTGTTCCGCGGCTGGCAGTCCGGTGTGGACTGCTACCTCACCAAGCCCTTCAACCCGATGGAGCTCATCTCGTTCGTGAAGCGCATCTTCAAGTCCATGGAAGACGGCGCAGACGGAAGCGGAAGGTTCGATATCAGCTGATGGACACGGCACATCGCTCTGAAGGCCCGAATGTGGTTGCGCTGGCGGCGGGGGTCATCAGCGCGATTGTCGTCGCGGGGCTGATCGGCCGGCTGCTCTATGAGCGCATGCGGCCGCTGGAGAGCGAGCGGGACATTCGTGAGATAATCCGGGAGTGCCAGGCGACAATTGCACAGATGGATCGCGCTCTCGGGAAGCCTTCTCCAGCCGCTGAGGGATAAAGAGCGGGGCGAAATAGATGTTTGAGATGGGGAGCCTGTCCGTCAGGGCAGGCTCTTTTCGCGGGGATTTGTGGCATGGCACTCGTGTCCCCGTCACCATGAATGTCCGATAAGATATATTATGTCAACTCCCGCCCTGGCAAGTAAAAAAGGCCGGCGGCGAGCCGGCCACCACACCTTGCACAAGAAGCCAGTCAGTCCCCTTCCTCTTCCTCCGAAGAACCTCCAGTAATCTCCTCCACAGGGCGCGAGGCCTCTTCTAACACCGCCTCCGTCATATACACGGGGCACTTCACCCGCAAAGCAAGGGCGATGGCATCGCTGGGCCGCGAATCAATGGAGATGGTCTTGCCGTTCACGGTCATCCATATCTTCGCGTAGAAGGTATCCGCCCAGAGGTCGTCCACAACCACCCGGTCAATCTGCGCGCCCAGACGCTCCGCCATGTTTTTCAAGAGGTCGTGGGTCAGCGGCCGGTCTGCAGAAGCGCCCTCCAGCGCCATCGAGATGGACAGAGCCTCGAACCTGCCGATCCAGATCAGAACGGCGCGGCCCCGGTTGTCACGCACGAGAACAAACGGGTTACTGAGGGGAGCGTCGGAGCTGCGCTCCTCGAACACTCCCATCACCTGGATCTCCCGCTCTTCCAGATTCCTGCTTTCGGCTCCGCCTTCACGCATCTTTTGTCATCCGCCTCCGCGCGCTCATACCGCCGGCGCGCCGTGGCATTTCCGGGCCAGACAGCCCTTTTACATGGTCTTCGTGGTCTTCTCCACGATAGCCAGGAACTCCGCGTTCGACTTCGTGTGGCGCAGGCGATCCAGCAGCAACTCGATCGCCTCCACGGGATCCATTCCCGCCAGGATCCTGTGAAGCGCATAGATCTGCTTCAGAGTGTCCGGATCGTAGAGAAGCTCATCGTGGCGGGTTCCGGAGCGCTTCACATCCACTGCCGGATAGATCCGCCGTTCGGCAAGGGCACGATCGAGCACAAGCTCCATATTGCCCGTTCCCTTGAACTCTTCGAAGATCATGTCGTCCATGCGGCTGCCGGTGTCCACCAGACAGGTCGCCAGAACCGTCAGGCTCCCGCCTTCTTCGATGTTGCGCGCCGCTCCGAAGAAGCGCTTCGGGCGGTAAAGAGCAACCGGATCAAGTCCCCCGGAGAGCGTGCGCCCGCTGGGGTTCACGGTGAGGTTGGACGCCCGGCCCAGACGGGTCAGGCTGTCCAGGAGCACCACAACGTCCTTGCCCGATTCCACCAGCCGCTTGGCCTGCTCCAGCACCATGTCAGCCACGCGCATATGATTCTCAGGCGGCTCGTCAAATGTTGAGCTCACCACCACCCCGTCCACGGAGCGCCGGATATCCGTGACCTCCTCGGGACGCTCGTCGATGAGAAGCACGATGAGGAAAACTTCGGGGTGATTGGCGGAGATGGCGTTTGCGATGGTCTTCAGCAGCATTGTCTTCCCCGCTTTGGGCGGGGCGACGATCAGACCGCGTTGGCCTTTGCCGATCGGCGCGATCAGATCTATGAGGCGGGCGCTGAGCTGCTTAGGGTCATGCTCCATGACCAGACGCTCGTTGGGATAGATGGGCGTCAGGTCGTCAAAAGAGCGCCTCTGCCTGGCCGTCTCCGGGTCCTGGCCGTTGACAGCCTCCACCCGGAGCAGACCGTAATACTTCTCTGAATCCTTCGGTGGGCGGACCTGCCCGGAGACCGTGTCCCCCGTCTTCAGGCCGAACCGCTTGATCTGCGACTGGGACACATAGACGTCATCCGGCGCAGGTGCGAAGTTCTTGCCCCTCAGGAAGCCCCAGCCGTCCGGAAGGATCTCCAGCACTCCCTGCCGCCAGAGGTAGCCGCTGTTCTGCGTCTGGCGTTCCATTATCCGGTTGACCAGCTCGTGCTTCCGGCGAGTGTCAACCTCAATGTTCAGCTCTCTGGCGATCTGCTGAAGCTCCTCGATGTCCTTGGAATCGAGGGTAGCGAGTTCCAGTGTTTCCACGTGTGGGTCACCTCATCTGGTAACGGAGCGCGCCCTCACACGGCTGGTTTGCCGCGCTTCCGACGCCTGGAGGGACGCTCCAGATCAAAAGCAGGGAAAATACGCGAGTTCACATCCGGCCGGGCTTATATTCGGGCCTCGTATCTCAAGCCAAGCCCCAGGCATCCGGGGTTCGCGTCTGGGATCCGGGAAATCAAACTCAGGCTGCGAGCATTACCGGGGAGGCAGCCAGCATCGCAAGTATTATATACCCCTCCCCTGCCCTGCGCAACAGAGATTTCACAATCATCTATCGGCAATCACCGCGCAAGACTTTTCAGCCGCCCCCGTAAACCTCCGGCTTCAGCACGCCTATGAAAGGAAGGCTGCGGTACTCACCCGCATAGTCCAGCCCGTAGCCCACCACATACTTGTCCTCGACAAGGAAGCCGGTGTAGTCTATCTTCACGCCCATCTCACGACGGCTGGGCTTGTCCAGCAGCGTGCACACCCGGACACTTGCTGCTTTGCGGGATCGTAGGTTCTCCAGCAAATAGGAGAGGCGAAGCGTCCACCCGGTGTCCACGATATCCTCAACCACAAGGACATGCTTGCTGACAAGGCTTTCATCCAGATCCTTGATGATGCGAACCACACCGGCCGAACGGCTGTCCGCCCCGTAGCTGGAGATGGCCACGAAGTCATAAGCTACAGGGATCTCGATGGCCCGGACAAGATCCGCCAGGAAGATGGCGGCTCCTTTCAGGATCCCGACCAGGATCAGATCCTTGCCCTCATAGTCGCGCGAGATCTGCTGCCCCAGCTCTTTGACACGGGCAGCGATCTGTTCTTCCGTCAGCAATATCTGAGCGATGTCATCGCGAAGGTTCATTCTTCAGAACTCATTCCCACTCGATGGTGGCCGGCGGCTTGGAGCTGATATCCAGCACCACCCGGTTGACTCCCGGCACTTCATTCGTGATGCGGTTAGAAATGCGCTCAAGCACCTCGTAAGGCAGGCGCGCCCAGTCCGCGGTCATAACATCGTCGCTCGTGACCGCGCGGACGCAAATGGGATATGCGTAGGTGCGCTGGTCCCCCATCACGCCCGTGCTGCGGATGGGCAGCAAAACCGCGAACGCGTGGAAAAGCTGCCGGTAGAGGCCGGCTCTCTTTATCTCGTCCACCACGATCCAGTCCGCGCGCCGCAGAGTCTCCAGACGCTCCCGTGTCACTTCGCCAATGATGCGGATGGCCAGGCCCGGCCCGGGGAACGGCTGCCGCCAGACCAGCTCGCTTGGCAGCCCCAGCTCCGTAGCCACCGCGCGGACCTCGTCCTTAAACAGATCGCGCAGCGGCTCCAGAAGCTTGAAGTTCATCTTTTCCGGCAGGCCGCCCACATTGTGATGAGTCTTGATCAGCGCCGCGTTCTTGGTGCCGCTTTCCACCACGTCTGGATAAAGCGTCCCCTGCGCAAGGAAGTCGAAGTCACCCAGGCGGCTCGCCTCCTCCTCAAAGACGCGGACGAACTCCTCGCCTATGATCTTCCGTTTGCGTTCCGGGTCGGTGACGCCCTCCAGCCTGGCAAGGAAACGATCGGTCGCGTCCACATAGACCAGGTTCATCTTGAAGTGCTGGTCGAAAGTGGCACGTACCCGCTCCGGTTCCTCCAGACGCAGCAAGCCGTGATTCACAAAGATGCAGGTGATCTGATCCCCGATGGCCCTGTGAACCAGCGCCGCCGTCGTGGAGCTATCCACGCCGCCGCTCAGCGCACAAAGAACCCTGCCCTTCCCCACTCTCCGGGCCACCCACTCGGTGGCTTCGTTGACGAAGGACTCGATCGTCCACTGCCCCTCACAACCGCAGTATCCGTAGAGGAACTGACGCAAGATCTCAATTCCCCACGGGGTGTGTGCCACCTCAGGGTGGAACTGGACGCCGAAAAGTTTCTTCTGGACGTTCGCCATAGCCGCCACCGGAGAATTCACCGTGGAGGCTATGGTTTCGAAGCCGGGCGGAGGCTCCTGGACAAGATCCCCGTGACTCATCCAGCAGATCAGCTCCGGGTTCAAACCGTCGAAGAGGGGCGCTCCTTCGCGGACGTGCAGTTCGGTCTTGCCGTACTCGCGGTTCTCTCCGGGCAGGACTTTTCCTCCGAGCTGATGGGCCATCAGCTGCATTCCGTAGCAGATCCCCAGTACCGGGATGCCCAGCTCGAACAGCCGCGGATCCGCCGCAGGCGCCCCTTCTTCGTATACGCTGGAAGGCCCTCCGCTCAGGATGATCCCTCGCGGCTTCCGGGAGAGGATCTCCTCCAGCGGGGTGTCATACGAGAGAAGCTCACTGTAGACGTGGCATTCGCGGACGCGGCGTGTGATCAGTTGGCTGTACTGCGCGCCGAAGTCCAGAACGACAACGCGCTCTTCAGGAGCGGCGATATGCTCCAGCTTCAAGTCCCCTGCCCCACCTTCTGCGCGCGCTGGTGGGCTTTACCCTCGCTGGGTATGGCCGGAGCGATGACCATCTCCGCCGTTTGCATCTCAGGGATGGTCCGTTTGCCGCAGTAACCCATGGCAACCTTGAGGGCCGTGACGAAGTTCATTGTCCCGTCATCGGAACGGGCGGGCCCGAAGAGGATCTGCTCCAGCGTGCCCATCTCCCCCACCCTGATGCGCGTTCCTCTGGGCAGACCGGGGTGGCTGGTAGCCATCCCCCAGTGCCAGCCCCGGCCGGGCGCTTCCGCTGCGGCAGCGATGGGGGATCCGATCATAACGGCATCCGCCCCCGCCACGATGGCCTTCACAATATCACCGCCCGTGCGCATACCACCGTCTGCTATGACTGTGACGCGCTTGCCCGTACGGGAGTAGTAATCATCGCGCGCAGCAGCCGCATCTGCGACGGCGGTTACCTGAGGCACGCCGATGCCGCACACCCGCCGCGTGGTACAGGCCGCACCGGGCCCAACCCCGACGAGAACGGCGTCTGCGCCGGCTTCCATCAGCGAGAGCGCCCCTTCGTAGTTGACAACGTTCCCCACCACCACGGGCACCTGCGCACTGTTGCAAAGATCCCGGATGCTCAGGGAGACTCCCTGGCTGGAGTAGTGGTTGGCGCTGGTGACAGTAGACTGGATGACCAGAATGTCCAACCCTGCCTCAAGCGCGGCGCGGCCTACTGTGTCGAATGCGGCCGGCGTCACGGACGCCGCGGCCAGCGTGCCATCTTCTTTGATCTCCTGAACACGCCGCGCAACCAGTTCCGGTTTGACTGGCTCCCTGTAGATAGTCTGCAGGAGCGAGACTACCTCTTCCTGCGGCGCCGAGACGATACGGTCCAGTTGCTCGTCAGTGTTCTCGTAACGGGTGAAGAGGCCTTCCAGGTTCAGCACGGCCAACCCGCCCAGACGGCCCATAATCTGACACACGCGAGGACTCACTGCGCCGTCCATGGCGGATGCTAGGAAAGGGATGCGGAATGTGTGCGGCCCGATGGTGAATGAGGTGTCGGTGTCGTTCGGGTCCACGGTCACCGACCCGCAGGCGACGGACACTTCGTCAAAGCCGTATGAGCGCCGCGCCCACTTGTGTCCCCCCAGCAGGATTTGCAAAAAGGGCATACCTCCTGTCGTTTTCAGTGTATCCTACACCGCTGTTCTGACGCTGTCAACGCCGTCCCGGCGCGTGTTCCTCAATGCCAAAAAAGTAGTTAGCAGGAACCTGAACAGCTGGACGCTTGAAATGCGGATGCCCGGTCTCATAAAATGCGGTCAGGAAGGAGCGATTCCCACGCATGTCATCCAACAAGCCTCGCCTGACCCGTCTGCCCATCACTCTCCGTCCAGATCCGCGGCGCGTGATAGCCCGTTTTTTCGGATCCGATGATGCGCGGAACCGGCGGCGTCTTGAAAGAATTCTGTCTCTGC
The DNA here is from genome assembly GCA_037478975.1 of Armatimonadota bacterium. Classification (GTDB taxonomy): domain Bacteria; phylum Armatimonadota; class UBA5829; order DSUL01; family DSUL01; genus CALCJH01. The sequence goes on along the minus strand of JBBFLP010000038.1, from coordinate 8,853 downwards.
CCGAGGATGTGGCTGACCGGCTGCTGTGTCAGCTCGAGGAAGACTACAGCGAACAGCACCGCGACCTGGTGGACATCTGGATGGAGCATTTCGAGCGGGTGGCGCCTCTGCTGCCCGTAGCCTGGCAAAACGTCTCACAGCGCAGGCAGCTGCTCGCGGGGGCGTATTTCACGATGGAATACGCCATAGAGTCTTCAGCGCTGTTCAACCCTTCCATCGTCCCTCTGCCGGATCAGTCGCCGGCTCCGCCAGGCACTACCCGGTTCCTGATGAGCCTCCGCGCGACGGGCGAAGGCCACATTTCGTCCGTGGTCTTCCGCCGCGGGAGCATAGACCGGAACAACTACCTGGTCATTGAGGAAGCCGGCCAGGTGACGCGTCCTCTCGCAGATGTCCCGGATGCGGAGTTCGACACCTCTCGCTACCGCGTGCAGCTCGCTGAGGCAGGCTTTCTGGGACCCCTGGAAGAGCAAGTTCTAGACCGTCTGGGACTCTCCTTTAGTATGGAGGAGCTAGAGCGTGAACTGCTTTCTCTGCGGGCGGTCTTCCCCACGGAGGGAGCCTGGGAGCAGACCCACAGGAACATGCTGAGCGTGGCGCGTTCCAGTTACAAGCTCCTTATCGGCGATGACGTCTCGGTAGCCGAGGCGGTGATCTTCCCGAGAAGCGAGAACGAGAGCCGGGGTATAGAGGATCTGAGGCTGGTTTTGTTTACGGAAGAAAATGGCTTCCGTCACATCTACGGGACCTACACCGCCTACAATGGCTCGGCCATCTTTCCCACCCTGATGGAAACGAGTGACCTGCGCGTCATAACCATCGCGACACTCACAGGGCGATGCGCGCGGAACAAAGGCATGGCACTCTTCCCACGGCGTATCGGGGGACGCTATGTCTGTTCCGGACGGATAGACGGCGAGAACCTCTACATCATGTATTCCGACAACATTCTGGTCTGGAACGAAGCGTACCTTGCGATGGAGCCCTCGTACTGGTGGGAGTTCTCGGTCATCGGGAACTGCGGATCTCCTATCGAGACCCCCGAAGGCTGGCTGTTGTTGACGCACGGCGTCGGGCCAATGCGGCAGTACTGCATCGGGGCCGCGTTGCTGGACCTGAAGGATCCCACGAAGGTGCTCGGGAGGAGCCGCGAGCCGCTTATCGCACCCGAGGAAGACGAACGCAGCGGCTACGTGCCGAACGTGGTCTATACCTGCGGGGCGATGCGCCACAACGATGTCATCCTCATCCCGTACGCACTGAGCGACCATTCCACCACATTCGCCTACGTGCCGCTGGGAGATCTGCTGGAGTCATTGGTCTGAAGGCCGGTATCAGTATTCGAAAGTCAGGTCTGCCACCACGGGCCGGTGGTCGGAGCTCCGGGTGGGCGGCACCCAGGTCCGCAGGACCTGCACACCTGGACCGGTGAAAATGTGATCTATCCGCAGTACAGGTAAATCGGACCGGTAGGTAGCTCCGAACCCGAACCCGGCTGCACGGAATGAGTCCGTCAATCCCCACCCGCGAAACCGGCGATACAGAACCCCGCGAGGAGGGGTGTTGAAGTCGCCAGCGACGATAAACGGGTCCCGCTGACGCTCCACCCATCTGGAGATCTCTTCGAACTGCTCCGAGCGGACTTCCGCTGTGTGCCGCAGATGAGCAGGTGTTTGTCCCTTGCTCCGCGCCAGGGAGCTTCCGGTAGCCGAAGTCATAAGGTGAACGTTGAGAATGCGCAGTTTTCTCTTCCCGACCTTGACGGTTGCGTCCAGGCCTTTGCGGCGCGCACCATTCCTCCGCAGCCGCCAGCTTTGAACCTGGCTCACCGGCACTCTGCTGAGCAGGGCGACTTCATCCCCGATGGTGTAGACGCGGTAGTCCGGCAGCTGTTTGGCCAGGGGCGGCACGGGATCGGCCCAGATCCGGAAGGCGTTGGCCTCCTGCAGAAGGACCAGGTCGGGCTGCTGCTGGCGGATGTCAGAAGCGATCCCCTCCACACCCATCGCGCCGTGATGGATGTTGTAGGTCATCACCCGCAGGTCAGCGCGGGCGCCCGTCTGGTGGCGGCCCACACTGAAGCCAAGGAGATGAAACACTCCAAACACCAACACCAGCGTGTTTACGGCGGCCAGACCCGGACGCCGCAGCGCAAGCGAGCCCACGCTCAGGAGCGCTGCAGGGAACAGAAAGGGATGCTGAGGTATGTAGGCCAGCAGTGTGGTCAGCCAGTGCCGCTCTCCAATGAACTCTCCAGCGGCCCACACAGTGACCACCCCTGCCGTGCTGAGCACGGTGAGGAAGCGCAGCCACTCCCGGCGTCGGGACGGCCCCCTGCCAGTTCGCCTCATCAGCTCCTTGCCCTTCCTGCCATCTCAGGAAGCTGAACAGGAGCGAGGAAAGGGCGGCCTCCCGGCGCTGACCGGGGAACCGCCCTCGGAATCGCTGCCCCTTCGCCCAACCCGGCGAATGAGGTCATCGCTGTCACATATCGTAGTCGTCGTACCCGCCGGACGGAGCAGCGGGAGCCTTCTTCTTCTCCGGCTTCTCCGAAATGAGCGTCTCGGTGGTCAGCACCATTCCGGCGATGGACGCCGCATTCTGGAGCGCGCTGCGGGTCACCTTCACCGGATCCACGATACCGGCCGGGATCATCTCCACGATCTCGCCCGTCAGCGCGTTGAACCCGAAGCCGGGCTTCTCCTGCCTGCGCACGTCCGCGATCACCACCGACCCTTCATAGCCAGCGTTCTCGGCGATCTGGCGCAGCGGCTCCTCCAGTGCGCGCTTCACGATGTTCGCGCCGATGGCCTCGTCACCCTTCAGCTTCAGCTTCTCCAGCGCGGGCTGGATGTTCAGAAGCGCGGTGCCGCCTCCGGGGACGATGCCCTCCTCTATGGCCGCGCGGGTAGCCGAAAGGGCATCCTCGAAACGATGCTTCTTCTCCTTGAGCTCGGTCTCCGTGGCCGCGCCCACCCGAATGACCGCCACGCCGCCCGCCAGCTTGGCCAGGCGCTCCTGCAGCTTCTCGCGGTCGTAGGAAGAATCCGTCGTCTCGATCTGATTCTTGATCTGCTGGATGCGGCCAGCCACAGCCTCACGCTTGCCGCCGCCCTCGACGATGGTGGTCTTCTCCTTGGTGATGACCACCTTCTTGGCGGTTCCCAGCCGCGAGAGGTCCACGTTCTCCAGCTTCAGTCCCAGATCCTCGCTGATGAACTCGCCGCCGGTCAGAATGGCGATGTCACGCATCATCTCCTTGCGGCGATCCCCGAAGCCCGGGGCCTTCACTGCAGCACACTGCAGGATTCCGCGGAGCCGGTTTACCACCAGAGTGGCCAGCGCGTCGCCGTCCACATCCTCCGCGATGATCACCAGCGGCCGCCGGGTCTGAGCTACCTTCTCCAGGAACGGGACCAGATCCGCGGCGGAAGAGATCTTCTTCTCGTGAATGAGGATTAGCGGATTCTCGAAGACCGCCTCCATCCGCTCTGGATCGGTGACCATATACGGGGAGATGTAGCCTTTGTCGAACTGCATCCCCTCGACCACCTCCACGTCCGTGAGGCTGGCCTTAGACTCCTCTACGGTGATGACACCGTCGCGGCCCACCTTGTCCATGGCGTCGGCGATCAGCTGGCCGATCTCGGGGTCGTTCCCGGCAATGGAGGCCACATTGGCGACCTCCTCCTTCGTCTCCACGGGGGTGGCGATCTTCTTCAGCTCCTCGACAGCCTTCTCGACCGCCTTGTCAATGCCGCGCTTGACGGCAAGCGGGTTTCCGCCCGCGGTCACGTACTTCAGACCCTCGGAAATGAGGCACTCGGCCAGAACTGTGGCCGTGGTGGTGCCATCGCCGGCCACGTCGTTGGTCTTGGAAGCCACCTCACGCAGGAGCTGGGCGCCCATGTTCTCGTAGGGCTCAGGCAGCTCGATCTCCTTGGCCACCGTGACCCCATCCTTCGTAATGGTCGGAGAGCCCCACTTCTTGTCCAGGACCACGTTGCGGCCGCGGGGGCCCAGGGTCACTTTCACAGCAGCGGCCACCATACTCGCGCCGCGCTCCAGAGCCCTCCTAGCCTCTTCGTCATAGATAATCTGCTTAGCAGCCATAACCTGTCAGTCTCCCGTTTCTTTTCCTCCCGGACGTGCCGTTACTCCACCACCGCGTAGATGGAATCCTCGTCCAGGATGATGTAGTCCTTACCGTCCTGCTTGAACTCGGTGCCGCCGTACTTGGCGTAGATGACTTTCTGCCCTTCCTTCACGGCGACGGGAGCCCGGTTGCCGTCGTCCAGGATGCGCCCCGGACCCACGGCCACGACAATGCCCTCCTGAGGTTTCTTCTTGGCGGTGTCGGGCAGAATGATGCCGCCGGAGCTGGTCTCCTCCTCGGGAAGCGGCTCCACCACCACTTTGTCGAACAGCGGTTGGATCATTGCTTTCTGCTACTCCTCCTGAAGCAGTGTGAAGCGGCAAGCGCGGTCGGCGGGCCAGAGTGGAAAGCGCCCCTCGCGCCGCGGCGCCGCCGCGATGGAAAACGCGTTAGCACTCAACCATTGTGAGTGCTAATCCGTGATGATATTACCCACCCCTCAGGGGAGTGTCAATAAGAGGACGATGCAGAAACCCGCACAACCAGGGAAGCCGGGGGCCGCTCAGGCTCCTGCCTGCAGCCGGGCCGCTTCCAGAGTGTTCTGCAGGAGCATGGCTATAGTCATCGGCCCCACTCCTCCCGGCACGGGGGTGATCCAGCCGGCCACAGCGCTTGCCTCTTCGTAGTGCACATCCCCCACGTCCCGGTCTCTGCCCGGCACCCGGTTGTAGCCGGCGTCAATGACACACGCACCCGGCCTGATCCAGTCGCCGCGGATCATCTCCACCTTTCCCACGGCCGCCACCAGGATGTCGGCCTCGCGGCAGATTGCAGGCAGATCTTGAGTGCGGCTGTGGCAGACCGTTACCGTAGCGTGCCGCTCAAGGAGAAGCAAAGCCGCAGGTTTGCCGAGGATGATGCTGCGGCCCACCACCACCGCGCGGCGTCCCTGGATCTCCACCCCGTAGTCGTCCAGCAGACGGATGATTCCCAGCGGCGTGCACGGCCGGAAGGATGGCAGGCCCGTCAGCAGCCGTCCCAGGCTAAGACTGGAGATGCCATCTACGTCCTTTTCTGGCGACACCTCATCGAGTATGGCCTGCTCGTCCAGCTGCCGGGGCAGCGGGTGCTGGACCAGGATCCCGTGGACGCCGGGATCTGCGTTAAGGGAGCGGACCAGTTCCAGAACCTGCTCTTGAGTGGCGTCGGCTGACAGACGGTGAGTCTCGGAGCGCATCCCGGCGGCCTCGGCGGCGCGCTTTTTCATCCCCACGTAGGTCACGGAGGCGGGGTCGTCGCCAACCAGCACAACATCAAGTCTGGGAACGACTCCTGTGGAGCTGTAAAGTTCAGCCGTCCGGGCCGCAAGCTCCTCCCGGATCTTTCGTGCTGTGGCCGATCCGTCCAGAATGATGGCGCTCAACTCAGGTGTTTTCCTCCTCTCCGTCGCGAATCATCCTTGCCGCCGCCGAAAGGACACCGTTCACGAACTTGCCGGATTCCTCGGACCCGTAAGTCTTGGCCAGGTCTACCGCCTCGTTGATGATGATTGCGGCCGGCGCTTCCGGCCTGGAGCGCAACTCATAGATGGCCAACCGCAAGACATTCCGATCCACGCTGCTCTGGCGCTCCACGGTCCATTCTGGAGCGAGCCGGTTCACCAGCGCATCCGAGTCACGCGCAGCTTCCCACGCCCCGCTGGCGTACTCTATTCCCGTCTCCAGCGCCTCAATGGGAACCTTGGCGTTCTCGCGGGCGGCAGCGATCGCCTCATCCAGCGTCAGGCGGGCAACATCTGCCTGGAACAGCAGGTTGAGAGCCAGCTCCCGGGCAGCACGCCGCACCGATTTTGCTGTGCGCGTCATGTTCAGGCCGCTTCGCGGCCGGCACTGGCCAGCTTGCGCGTCACGAACGTGGTGTTGAAATCGCCCTTCCGGTAGGCAGGATCCAGCAAAATGCGGGTGTGCAGCGGCGTGTTGGTCTTAAGTCCTTCGATCTTCATCTCGCTCAGGCACCGGAGCATCCGCGCCATAGCTTCCTGGCGGTCCCTGCCCCAGACGATCAGCTTGCCGAGCAACGGGTCATAATACGGTGGCACGCGATATCCTTGGTAGACGTGAGACTCCACACGCACGCCGGGCCCTCCCGGCCAGAGCAAACGGGTGATTGTTCCCGTGGATGGCCGGAAGTCGTTGTCCGGGTTCTCCGCCGTGATGCGGCATTCGATGGCGTGCCCGTTGAACGTGATGTCCTTCTGCGTGAAGGGCAACTTCGCGCCCGAGGCGATCTCGATCTGCTGTTTCACAAGATCCACGCCGGTGATCATCTCCGTGACGGGATGCTCCACCTGGATGCGCGTGTTCATCTCCATGAAGTAAAAGTTGCTCTCCTGGTCTACCAGGAATTCCACCGTTCCGGCGCTGTGGTACCCCACAGCGCGCGCGGCACGGACCGCGGCTTCGCCCATCCTTGCGCGCACCTTCGCGTCCAGAAACGCGCACGGCGCTTCCTCGATCATCTTCTGGCGCCTGCTGTTCTGAATCGAGCACTCACGCTCACCCAGATGGACATAGTGCCCGTGCTGGTCCCCCAGCACCTGCACCTCCACGTGCCGCGCGTTCTCGATGAGCTTCTCGATATAGACCTCACCCGACCCGAATGCCGCTTCCGACTCCTGAATGGCGGTGCGCACGGCGGGAAGCAGATCGTCAGGATCGTCCACCCGGCGGATGCCGCGGCCTCCACCCCCTGCGGCAGCCTTGATGAGCAGGGGGTAGCCGACCCTCGCCGCCGTCCGTATGGCGTCCTGGTCGTTTGCGATGACTCCCCGCGCTCCAGGAATTACCGGCACCCGTGCACTTTGAACAATCTCCCGGGCACGAGCTTTATCACCCATCTTTTCGATGGCTGAAGAGGGCGGGCCGATGAAGATCAGGTTGCAGGCCTCGCACGCCTCCGCAAAACTGGGAGACTCGGAGAAATAACCGTAGCCCGGATGGATGGCGTCAGCGCCCGTTATGATGGCGGCGCTGATGATATTGGGCATGTTCAGGTAGCTGTCCTTGCTGGCGGGCGGCCCCACGCACACCGCCTCGTCCGCAAGCTGGACGTGCAGGCTATCCGCGTCCGCTTCGGAGTAGACCGCCACAGACGCGATCTTCATCTCTCTGCACGCCCGGATAATCCGGACAGCGATCTCTCCCCGGTTCGCGATCAGGACTTTCTTGATGGCTGGCATAAGCTTACTCCGCCTTGGCCCCGGTGATAGCGAACAGCTTCTGGCCGTATTCTACAGGCGAGCCGTCCTCTACGAACACCTCCTGCACCACCCCGCCGGCCGGCGCCTTTACTTCATTCATCAGCTTCATGGACTGGATGAGGCCCAGAGTCTGGCCGGACCGGACTTCCGCGCCCGGCAGGATGCCGTCCACCTGATGGAAGATTCCCACCATTCCGGCCCGGATCAAAGTGCCTTCAGGTTCCTCAGGCTCCGCGGCAGCGGTGTCCCCCGGCGCCTCACCCTCGGCCGTCGCCTGTTCTTCCTCCTCCAGGTATTCTTCCGGCGCCAGCCCAGCACCCCGTTTGATGCGCACAGTCAGATCACCGGCGCTCACCTGTACCTCCGAGACCGCCGACTCGTGAAGAAGCGCCACCAGTTTTTCCACCAGAGCGATATCCAAAGCGCCTAAACCTGCACTTTCAGAAACAACCACTCCACCAGGCGAAGAAGCCAGGTGAGTGTCATCACAAAGAGGAACACCATGAACCCCCAGAAGACGATGGAGCTGGCGATCGCTTCCTGCGCTGCCGCCGCCATTGCTCCTGCCTCTCCGGCCGCCTGCGGAGCCCGGAACGCCAGTGAAGAGGCGACGGCATCCAGCTTCTCTACGGAGAACATCAACGCCCGCCGTATCCAATCTGCGCCGAACCAGAGTATACCGGATGCTGCGACGAAAGCGAAAGGCACCGACAACCTGTACTTGAACCGCTGGTGCTCTCCGTATATGGGACAGGACCGGCAGCGCTCTCTTTTCTGCGCGGGCGATAGCGACTTCACCGGACCAGAAAGAGATGAGCGCATCTGTGCATAGAACTCGGTCGCTCCCTGTCGCATCTCCCGGGCACGCAGAACGATTCGCTCTTCGCAGAAGCACCCCTCTTTCCTGCGCCAGCACGGGGTCTTCTCCTGATACCGCGGACAGAAGCTCCTCACATATGGCCTGCAGAAACCGGTCTGCCAGCAGTGTAAAGGAACGGCACCGGGACGCGGTATCCAGTCCGGATCGTGCGGCACATCCACCAGGCGGCTGCGGCGTCCAGAGAGGACGTCGCCCACCCGGGAGACCAGGTGGAATACGAGAAGCGCAGCGCCAACGGCCGCGCACATCGCTCCGCACCGGCGGGCGGCATCCGCAATCAGCGCCGCTCCTTCACCGTAGCCCGGGGGAAACAGATGAGGCGCTACGGCGGGCATCCCCCACAACAAGGCGGCTCCCGTGAGCGCGAGGAGATACCCGGCGGCTGTCTCCAGCCGGAACTTCCAGCCTGCGGCCAGGGCCAGAATCCCGACACCCCAGACCAGCGCCCTCAGGCCCAGCGCAAAGCGCGCCGTCACAGCGGCCCGAAAAGACGGCTCTGCGGGAATCTGTCCTCCCGGGAAGGCACTGAAGATGCCGTAGGCGACGTAGGCAAGCGCCAGAATGGTGATGAGCGCGCCGAGAGTCAGGGCTGCCCCGGCCGCCGCGTCAAGGATCTCG
>JBBFLP010000037.1:0-16281 GCA_037478975.1 Armatimonadota bacterium | reverse complement strand
AGGAGCAGATGAGGGTCCATATCCGCCGCAGGGTCCGCTTCAGCGCGGCTCACAGTTACGAGAACATCCCGGACGATGTGTTCCAGTCGGGAGGAGGGATCGGTCTGACGCGCCGGTCCGTGCACGGGCACAACTTCACGGTGGATCTATCCTGCTCAGGCCAGCTGGATGCGCGCACCGGGATGGTGGTCAACATCACGGATGTGGACCGGGTGCTCAAGGGGCTTCTGATGCCGCTGCACGAAAGCTTCCTGGAGCGGGATCATCCCGCGGTGGCCTGGGGAATCCCTTCCACGGAAAACCTGGCCGTCTGGATCTGGCGCGCCTGCGAGGGGAGAATCCCCGGCGCGAGGCTTGAGCGCGTGAGGGTCTGGGAGGATGACTTTCTCTGGAGCGATTACATGGGTGATTCCGGCAATACGGTCTACGTGACGCGCGCGTATGAGTTCGCCGCCGCGCACAGGCTGCACAGCCCGGCTCTCTCGGAAGAGGAGAACTGCCGCATCTTCGGGAAGTGCAACAACCCGAACGGCCACGGGCACAACTATATCCTGGAGGTCACCGTCCGCGGGCAGGTGGATCCGCGCAGCGGGCTGGCCTGCCGCATCGGAGAGATTGACGCGGTGGTCAACGAATGCGTGGTTGACCGCTTCGACCACCGTCACCTGAACCTGGATCTCCCCGAGTTCGCGGATCTGAACCCGACAAGCGAGAACATCGCGGTGGTCATCTGGAACCTGCTACGCCCTCGCCTGGGCGATCAGCTCCACAGGGTCTGTGTGCGCGAGACGGAACGCAACTATTTCGAATACTACGGAGAGGAGTGACGCGGGTGGAGGAACACTTCAAGGCCATCATCAAGGCCGTGGGCGAGGATCCCGAGAGGGAGGGTCTGCTCAAGACTCCGTCCCGGGCAGCCAAAGCGTTCGAGTTTCTGACCAGCGGCTATCGGATGGATCTGGAGACCGTGCTGAACAATGCGGTCTTCCACGAAGAGCACACCAGCATGATCATCGTCCGGGACATCGAGTTCTATTCGCTGTGCGAGCACCATCTGCTGCCGTTCTTCGGACGGGCGCACGTGGCGTATATCCCGGACGGCAAGATCATCGGGCTCTCCAAGGTAGCGCGCATTGTGGATATGTTCGCCCGGAGGCTTCAGGTTCAGGAGCGGTTGACCCAGCAGATCGCAAGCGCCATCGAGTGCGCCGTGCAGCCTCAGGGAGTGGCCGTCGTGCTGGAGGCGCAGCATCTGTGTATGATGACGCGCGGGGTGCAGAAGCAGGGGTCGCTAATGGTGACCAGCTCGGTGTCGGGGGAGTTCCACGAGGACGAGAAGACCCGCGCCGAGTTCTTCCAGCTCCTGCAGGTGGCAAAGAGGGATAATCCGGGATGAGCGGCAGGCTGCTGACAGGCCGGGTGGCGGTTGTGACAGGGGCCGGACGCGGCATCGGAAGGGCCGCGGCGGCCCTTCTGGCATCGAAGGGCGTGCGCGTGGCGGCGGTGGCGCGGACGCGGGAACAGCTCGAATCGCTGGCGGCGGAGCACAAGCCTCTTGTCCATCCTTATCCCGCCGACATCAGCGATCCCGGGGCCGCCGGACAACTCTTCGAGCAGGTCCGTCAGGATCTGGGACTGGTGACCATTCTCATCGCGTGCGCGGGGACAGGCCGTTTCGGCGATACCCTGTCGCTGGGTCCGGAAGTCTGGCATCAGACGATCGCCGTCAACCTCACCGGTCTCTACTTCTGCAACGTCGCGGCCATCCGCCAGATGCTGGAGGCGGGGGGAGGGGACATCGTGAACGTCCTCTCGGTGGTGGCGGATATGGCCGCTCCGCAGATGGCGGCATATGCCGCCTCCAAAGCGGGAGCGCTTGGCCTGACGCGCTCGCTTGCGGCGGAATTCCGCGGGCGGGGAGTGCGCATCACGGCGCTGTTGCCGGGGGCCACTGATACACCCCTGTGGGATACAGCCGGGTCGGACCTGGATCGGTCCCGTATGATGAAGGCGGCGGATGTGGCCGAGGCCGCGGTCTGGTGCGTGGAGCGGCCGGAGAGCGCCAGCGTGGACGTCCTGCAGATCATGCCAAAAGAGGGCTTCCTCTGAACGTCAGATATAATGGAGGTGGACAGGAAAGGGTCGCCTTCTAACATGCTGCCATCAGCCGATGTCCGGACCGCTCCCGGCGAAACAGCTTCCAACACCGCTCTGATGCGTGATCTGGCCGCCATCGTGGGGCCGGAGAACGTCTCCTCCACCACCGCGGAGCGCATGGTCTATGAGGCGGACGGCTTCACGATGGCGCGGCGGCGTCCGGCAGCGGTGGTTCATCCCGCGTCCACCGCCGAGGTGCAGGCCATTGTGCGTCTGGCGGCCAGTCGCGGAATTCCCTTCGTCGCAAGGGGAGCCGGCACGGGGCTCTCGGGCGGTGCGATGGCGCCGCCGGGTGGCATCATCATTTCACTGACGCGGATGCGCCGCATCCTGGACATTGACCTGCGCAACCGCCGCCTGACGGCTGAAGCCGGGGTGGTGAACCTGAAGGTCACCCAGGCGGTAGCCGCGCATGGTCTCCATTATGCTCCGGACCCCTCCAGCCAGTCCGCCTGCACCCTGGGAGGCAATGTGGCCGAGAACGCGGGCGGACCACATACGCTGAAGTACGGCGTCACGGTGAATCATCTGCTGGGCCTGAAGATGGTTCTTCCGGACGGGGAGCTTCTGGACATTCCGGGCGAGACCGAAGACAATCCGGGCTACGATCTTCCAGGACTCATCACAGGGTCGGAAGGGACGTTGGGAATCGTGACCGAGGTCACGGTCCGCCTGACTCCATTGCCGCAGAAGACCTGGACGGCGCTTGCGGTGTTCGAGACCATAACAGATGCCACCCGCTGTGTCTCCTCCATCATCGCTGCGGGGATTATCCCGGCCGCTCTGGAGCTTATGGACGCAAATGTCATCCAGGCAGTGGAGGCTGCGTTCCATTTCGGCCTGCCGCTGGATGCGCAGGCGGTTCTTATCATCGAACTGGACGGCCTGGAGGCAGGGCTGGATGAGCTGGGGGCACGGGTCCGCGGTATCTGTGAGTCTCATGCGGTGCGCGAACTCCGGATCGCGCGGGATGAGGCGGAGCGCACGGCACTGTGGATGTGCCGGAAGAAGGCGGTGGGCTCGCTAGGGCGTCTGGCTCCAAGCCACTGTACTCAGGACTGTGTGATTCCCCGCAGCGCTCTGCCGGAAGTTCTTGAAAAGATCGGCCTCATCGCCCGCGATTTCGACCTGCGCATCGCGAACGTGTTCCACGCCGGCGACGGGAATCTGCATCCCATTGTGTTGTATGACGACCGCGACGAGGAGCAGGTGCGGCGGGTGCTGGAGTGCAACGCAGCGATCGTGCGGGCGTGCGTGGAGGCGGGTGGAACCATTACCGGCGAACACGGCGTGGGCGTGGAGAAGCTAGAGTTCATGCCGCTGATCTTCTCGGAAGCAGACCTCGCGACGATGGGCCGGGTGCGTGCCGCCTTCGACGCGCAGGGACTCTGCAACCCCGGCAAGCTGCTGCCGGGCGGAGGGGGATGTGCGGACCTGGTGCTGAACAAAAAGGCGGCTGTGTAGCGTGACCCCCGATCGTCTGTTCCAGAGGCTGGAAGATCTGCTCGGGAAGGAGGCCGTGGCGGGTCCTGTGGAGGCGGCGGATCTTGCCGTGGGCGGCTGCTCTCCGGCGGTGGGAGCGGTGTTTCCCGCGAGCATCGAAGAGGTCTGCGCGGTGGTGCGCTTCTGTTCCGAGAACAGCCTGAAGGTGGTCCCCCTCGGGGGCGGCACGATGACGGAGCGTTGCTCGGCCCCCTCGGGATATGACATCGCCCTTTGCACCCGGCGTCTGGATCGGGTCACCGACTACCAGCGGGAGAACCTGGTCTATGCCGCGGAGGCCGGCGTCAGCGGCGCCCGCACCGTTGAACTGCTGTCTCCGAACGGCCAGATGCTGGCGCTTGATCCTCCGGGCTTTCTGGAAGCGACCCTCGGCGGGATCGTCGCCTCCAGAGCCTTGGGACCGTCGCGGGCGGGCTACGGCGCTCCAAGAGATCTGGTGCTGGGCGTGAAGGTGGTGGACGCGCGCGGCGAGCTGATCTCGGCAGGCGGAAAGGTGATGAAGAACGCCGCAGGATATGATCTCTGCCGCCTTTACACCGGTAGCCTAGGGACGCTGGGTGTCATCGTGGAGACTGTTTTCCGCCTGCATCCTGCGCCGGAGGCTTCCCGTGCTTTTGTGGGGATGTTCGATTCCTGGGAGGACGCGGATGGAGCGGCCGCGCGGATGCAGAGCGCTCCGCTTGCGCCGCGGGCGGTGGAGCTGCTGAACCGTGAGGCGGCCCGCCTCTACTGCCCGGATGGCCGCGCGGACCATGCCGTCTACTTGCTGGCCGCATTCGACGGCACGGAAGAGCAGTTGGCCTGTCAGCAGCAGACCTTTGAAGGCATCCTGGAGGAGACTGGCTCGCGCGGGTTCGCTGAGATGGAGTTCGGCTGGAACGGGGAGCGGCATCACAGCCTCTGCAACCTGGAGAGAACTCCCCGGGACGGGACTCTGCTGATCCTCTCCGGTCTGCCGTCTGACATCCCTGTCCTTGTGTCGCACCTGGAAGAAGCCTGTGCCCTCTCCGGATGCCGCCCTGTGATCCTGGCCGGGGCCGTCACGGGGACTGTCCGGGCCGTATGCCCGGGGCTTGCGGGGGAAGCAAGGCAACAGACTGCCAGGATGATTCTCGCTAAGGTGGCCGGCGTCAGGGGAGTCTCCTTGCGCGTCTTCGCGCACGAGCCTCTCCCGAATGAAGCCGTATGGGCCACGCCTGCGCCGGGCCTGGAAGTCATGCGGCGCATCAAAGATCAGCTCGATCCGCAGCGGGTGTTTCCCGCCGGACGGTTCCCGGGAGGCATATGAGAGAGCCGCGCAAAGTGCGAGACGATCAGACCGCGCTGGCCAGGCTCACCGATGAGCTGGTGGAGTGTATCCATTGCGGGCTCTGTCTGGAGGCGTGTCCCACCTATGTTGAGCTGAACCGGGAAGAGGACTCCCCCAGAGGACGCATCTACCTGATGCGCTCTGTGGCCGAAGGGCGGGCGGACCTGGACGGCTCGGTGCTGCATCATCTGGATGTCTGCCTGGGGTGCCGCGCTTGCGAGACGGCCTGCCCGTCGGATGTGAAGTACGGGCTCCTGCTTGAGCACACCCGGACGCACATTGAAGAGGCGTCCCACCGCCCGGTGTGGCAGCGCCTCGGCCGCCGGTTGTTGATGGAGGTCTTTACACACTCGGCCACGATGGCTCTCGCGATGTTCTTCGCGACGCTTCCTTCCCGGCTGCTCCGCAGACCGCCCTCCGCCCCCGGTGGGATTGTCAGCCGGATCATGGGTGCCCACGGGTATGGAGGAGACCTCCGTCTGGAGCGCTTTCCTGCGCCGCGTCCCTCCCGCCTGCCGCGCCTCACCTCTGCCGCCGGAGAAAAGAAACTCCGGGTGGGCTTGCTGGAAGGCTGTGTGATGCCCGTGCTTTTCCCGGAGGTCAATCTGGCGACGGTCCGAGTGCTCTCCAAGCTCGGATGCGAAGTGGTTGTGCCGCCGGGGCAGGGCTGCTGCGGAGCGCTGCACGTGCACAACGGCTACGGCCGCCAGGCCGCGCGGATGGCGCTCAGGAACATGGCTGTTTTCGAGGCTGCGCAGTGTGATGTGATCGTTGTGAACTCCGCCGGATGCGGATCCACCATGAAGGAGTATGCGGGGCTCTTCCCCGAGGGCAGTCCGGAACGGGAGCGGGCGACGGCGTTCTCCGCGAAGGTGCGGGATGTCTCCGAGGTGATCGCCGGCCTGCTGGAACAGGCAGATCTGAAGCCGGTGGAGATGACTGTCACCTACCACGATGCGTGTCATCTGGCGCACGGGCAGAAGATCCGCTCGGAACCACGCCGCATGCTCTCCGCCATTCCGGGACTGAAGCTGATAGACTTGCCCGAATCTGATCACTGCTGCGGGAGTGCGGGCGTCTACAGCTTCACCCAGCCGGAGATGGCCGTGAGGCTTCTGAAGCGCAAGGTGGCCAACATCGAGTCCACCGGCGCGGAGGTGGTGGCCACGGGCAATCCGGGCTGTCAGATGTGGATCCGCTCAGGTCTAAAGCTGGAGGGAAGCTCCGTGCGCGCCCTGCATCCCATCGAGATCGTGGATCTGGCCCTGGACGGCGCCGCGGCAGGCGGCGATTCTCTCTCCCGGCACTGAACCTGGCTTTTCGTCCCTCGTGTCTCCTGGCCTGTTTCCGGCGTTCTGCCGGGCAGGATTAGGATACCCTCTCAGGGAACTCTCCGGCGGCTGGCGCGTTGCCGCAGGACCGACCGAGCGCGCTCTGCCGCGGAGGTATCACCTATGAAGGACAGACGGCTGACCCGCAGAAGCCTTCTGAAGGCGGGCGCTGCCCTGGCACTTCCCGCGATCGTCCCTGCCCGGGCGCTGGGCCGGGAAGACAAAGTGGCCGCAAGCGAGCGGATCACGCTGGGATTCATCGGCGTGGGCGGAATGGGTGGCGCGCATCTGGGCGGATTCCTGCGGAATCCCCGCGTGGACGTCATCGCCGTATGCGACGTCTACGAACCCCATCTGCGCAATGCGCGGGAGCGGGTGGGGGAGCGCTGTCTGGCTTACAAGGATTTCCGGCATCTGCTCCTGCGCAGGGATATTGATGCCGTCGTCATCTCCACGCCGGATCACTGGCACACGCTCATCTGCATCCGGGCCGCCGAGGCGGGCAAGGACATCTACTGCGAGAAGCCTCTGACTTACAGCATCGGAGAGGGGAAGCCCCTCATCGAGGCTGTCCGCCGCTACGGCCGTGTATTTCAGGTGGGTTCGCAGCAGCGCTCCGACCGCAACTTCCGTTTCGCCTGCGAGCTGGTCCGCAATGGAAAGATCGGGAAGCTGCACACAGTGCGCACCGGCTTCGGACGAGGCCCGGAGGGTGGGGATCCGGCCATAACGGCTCCCCCGGAAGGGCTGGACTGGGACTTCTATGTGGGACCTGCTCCGATGACTCCGTTCCAGAAAGGACGCTTCGGATTCGACTTCCGCTGGTTCACGGAATACTCCGGCGGCATCCTGACGGACTGGGGCGCTCATCACAATGATATCGCCCAGTGGGGGACGGGCTACGACGGCAGTGGCCCGGTGGAGGTGGAGGGTACAGGAGCATTTCCCGCCACCGGGGCCTTCGATACCGTGCGAGATTACAATGTGACCTTCACCTACCCCAACGGGGTGAAGCTGATCTGCAGCAACCAGCATAACGGCGTGCTGTTCCAGGGGACTCAGGGGGAGGTGGCAGTCAACCGGGGATTCCTGGACGCTTCTCCGAAGGACCTGCTGGAATGGCGGCCGGGATCGGGGGACATCCGTCTGTATGAGAGCCCCGGGCACCATAACGACTGGCTGGACTGCATCCGGACGCGGAGACGGCCCATCTGCGACGTCGAGATCGGAGTCTCATCCGTGAACATCTGCCATCTGGCGAACATCGCAATCAGGCTGGGCCGCAAGCTTCGCTACGACCCGGCGCAGATGCGGATTCTGGATACTCCCGAGGCGGAAAGCCTGCTGTTCCGTCCCTATCGCGCACCCTGGAGCCTGTGACCATGAGAACTCTAATCCGGGCGGCTCTTCTGCCCATCATCCTGTGGGGATCTCTCGGCGGCATCCACGCGCAGACGACGCCTGTGGACGAAGATCTGATCGCCCGCCTCAGGTCGGACAACCTGCAGACGCGCGCCGCGGCCATCCCGGTAGCGGTCCCCGAGCTGCTGAAGCGTGTGTGGGCGGACGATATGTCCTGGCACCACGGTTCTCTTCAGGTTCTGCGGGAGGCTGTCTGGCGCGCCACGGGAGACGTGTATGCTGACGACCGCCGGCCGCTCGCGGCTGCGCTCGTGAAGGCGGCTGCGGACCGGTCTTTATCCGTGGCGGCTCGCTGCGAGGCGCTGGAGCTGGCCTCGCTGGTGGCGTCCTCGGAAAGTGTGCCGCTGCTTGCCGAGCTCCTGACTGATCCCGGCGTGGGCGAGAGCGCCCGCGTGTGTCTTGTGCGGATCGCTGCGCGCGCCTCGGGCGCCGCCGGAGCCCTGCGCTCGGCGCTGGCGTCCGCCTCACCTGAGCGTCAGGTGGCGCTCATCAATGGCCTTGCAACGGCCAGGGCGTTCTTTGCGGAGCAGGCTGTCCGCTCCTGGTTGAACTCGCCTTCGGCGGATGTCAGAATGGCCGTCCTCCGTGCGCTGGGAAGCATCGGCGGCGCGCAATCGCTTGATGCGCTCTGGCAGGCGGCGGAGAGGGGATCTCAGACGGAAAGGATGGCGGCGCTGGACAGCATCCTGCGCATAGCGGAAAGCCTGCCTGCTGAGCAGGCCCGGCCTGTATATGAAAAAGTCTATGCGGGCAGCAGGGACTCAGTCGAGAAGTGCGCCGGACTGGCGGGCATCGCCCGGGTCCGGCAAGCGGCCGCGGTGCCGCTACTGACGCAGAGCCTGCTGGCGAAGGAACCGGATGTCCGCGGCCTGGCTGCCCTGGCTCTTGCGGAGATGCCTGGCTCCTCCGTGAGCATCCGTCTTGCGGAGAGGCTGCCGGTTGCGCCTCTAGAGCAACAGGTAGCCATCGTCTCTGTTCTGGCCCGCCGCCACGACGCACCCTCGGCGCTGGCTCTGTTTCGTGCTGCTGCATCGGAGCGGGCCGAGCTTCGCGCCGCGGCCTATCAGGCTCTTGCGGAGAACCGCAATGCCTCACGCCAGGAGGTCGCGCGGGTGCTTGCGGAGCGTCTGCCGGCGGCTCAGGACCCGGCGGAACGCTCAGCCATCCTGTCCGCGGTGGTCTCCGTGGCGCATCCTTCGCTGCTGGCCCCTTTGATGAATGAAAGGGAGGCGGGCTGTGGCAGCACGGAGCTGCTCCGCGCGCTGCTTGCGGTTGCGGACTCCTGTGCGGCCGCAGGACGTGGGGAGGATGCGGCGAAGGTGTATCTGCTGGTCGCAGAGAACGCCACGGACCGTTCGCTCCTGCGGATGGCCGCCGCGTCATTGAAGGATGCCGCATTGCGGCAGGATTTCGCGTCGCGCGCGGGCTTCGTGATGCACTGGTGGGTTCTGGGACCTCTGAAGGGGCGCGACAAATGGTCAGGGCAAGACGCCTTCCCGGTGGATTCCCCGGTGGACCTGTCCGCAAAAGTGACCGTGGACGGCGAAGAGTTCGCGTGGAAGCCGGCGGCGGTTGGAGATCCGCTGGGTGAGCTGGACCTGGCCGCCGCGGCCGGTCCGGGCGAGGACTCCGCGTGCTATGCCTATGCCGAGATCATCAGCCCTTCCGAGCGGGATGCCTGGCTGCGTCTGGGCAGCGACGACGGCGTCATTGTCTATCTGAACGGCCACAAGGTCCACGAGTTCAAGGGGGAGCGCAACTATGCGCTCGACGAGGACTCCGTCCGCGTGACGCTTCGTCGAGGGACGAACCTCCTGCTCTGCAAGGTGCTGAATGCGGGCGGAGGCTATTCCGTGGGAGCCCGGTTCGTAGATCTGGAAGGGCGTCCGCTGCGCCTAGAGCAGCGCACGCCGTGAGGCGCGTCAGTGAAGTCATCTCCTGCGTCGGAGTGCTGTTTCTCGCGGCGGTGCGGATAATCGTCTTCTTCATCTGCGCCGCCGCACCGGCCTCGGCCGCGGAGGGGTTTGTCCCACTGTTCAACGGCCGCGATCTCTCCGGGTGGATCGAGCAGAAGAAGGAAGGACAGGGGTGGACGGTTCGCGACGGCCTGCTCATCTCGCCGGCCGGCAGTGTCAGCAACCTGTATACCGAAAAGCAGTACTCGGATTTCATCCTGCGGGCGAGGTTCCGTCTGGATCCACAGGGGAACAACGGCATCGGCATCCGGGCAGGACGGGAGGGAGGCAACCCATCCACCACGGGGATGGAGATCCAGATCCTGGACGATTACCATCCCTCCAATGCGAAGCTTCCCCTGGAGAATATGTGTGGCTCCATCTACCGCCTTGTGCCGGCGCGCCGGGGCGTGCTGCGGCCTGCGGGCGAGTGGAATGATATCGAGATCCGCGTGACAGGGCGCCGGATAGAGGTTGCCTTGAATGGGAAGGATGTCCTCCGGACGGACCTGAACCGGCTCTTGCGCGCTGATAAGTTCCCGGACCAGCCGGGTTTCATCCGTTTCAGCGGGCACATTGCGCTTCTGGGACACAAGCCGAGCGCCGTGGCCTTCCGGGACATCGAGATCCTGGACCTGGGCCGTAGCTACTCGCCGGAGCAACCGCCCGACGGGCTTGCGGCGCTGTTCGATGGACGCACTCTGGACGGCTGGACCCTGAACGGGATCTGGGCGGTGCAAGACAGTGTGTTCGGATGCGCAGGTGCCGGCCTGGCCTCGCCGCCGGGTGCGTTCCGGGACTTCGAGCTGATGCTGGACTGGCAAATTCCGCCGGGCGGAGCGGCAGCCCTGCACTTGCCGGGAGGGTTCACGCTGGCTCTGGGCGGTGGCAAGGATCCTGCCGGGACTCTGACAGGCGATGGACGGGCCACGAAGCCGGAGAGACCGGCCTCGCCGGCAGCGGGGGACTGGAATACCCTGCATCTTTCCGTTGCCCGCGGCAAGTTAAGTGTGTTCATCAACGGGGAACTGGTCCACAAAGGAGCAGCGGTTTCCCCTGCCGCGGAAGGACCGCTTCTTCTGGAGAGCGGCGGTGCAGGCGCTCGCTTCAGAAACCTGTTTTTGCGGCAGTTGATACTTCATGAATGAGACCTGTCGCCATTCGGTGTATCAGGCGGAAGAGTGTTGACAGAGAACGTCGCAGGCGGGCATAATCAGCCGGCCTGTTGTGTCCGCCCCTGCCGGGCGGACGGACGTGCTGAAGAGATGAACGAAGACTTACCCAAACGACCCGCGAACGGCCTGCAGGGTCCGTCTGCGATGCGCCTCTGCTGATGTGACAGGCTGACCGGCCTGATCGAGCCCGATTCTGGGCGGCCGGCAGCCTCTCCCCGGTCCGGCGCTTCCGTCAGACGGTCCTGCTCTGGCGGAGGCGGCACGGCGAAATACCTGCCCCTTGCGGATAGGAGTCTTTGCTTTGAGTCCGGGACAGACTTTCCGGATGAAGCAAGGCTTTTGCCGCGTTTGCTCCGCTGCCCGTTCGCCGCATCAAGGAGGATGACGAGAACTTGGCCTGCCCTGTAGCTCTGTCTGTTCCGGGGTACCGCCGCCGGGTGCCCATGAGGTTGCGGGGATGAACACCCTGGCTCGCAGGTTCGGCTTCGGTTGGACACTGGCCCGCCGCGCAACGTGGGCCGATGCCATTGTTCTGGCAGGTCTGGCGGCTCTTGTGTACGCGGGCGCCGAACTGGCCATGGAGGCCCCCGAAGCCGTTTCAGGCCCCACGATCTCCCTTGCGCCTTCGGCTCTCCCGCTTTACGCGGCGCTCTCGGTGGCCCGGATGCTCGCCGCATACATGCTTTCGCTCGCGTTCACCATGGTCTACGGCTACGTTGCAGCGCGCAACAGGCGGGCGGAGCAGGTCATGATTCCGCTGCTGGATGTCCTGCAGAGTGTTCCCATTCTTTCCTTTCTCCCGGTTGTGCTCCTGAGCCTCTCAGCGATCGTATCTCAGAACATTGCGGCCGAGATTGCGTCTGTCGTCCTGATCTTCACGGGGCAGGTCTGGAACCTGACATTCGCCTGGTATCAGTCCCTGGTCACGATTCCCCGGGATCTGCAGGAGGCCAGCGAGGTCTTCCGGCTCAACGGCTGGCTGCGCCTGAAGTTCCTGGAGCTGCCCTACGCGGCGATCAGCCTGATCTGGAACAGCATGATGAGCTGGGCTGGCGGCTGGTTCTTCCTGATGGCGGCCGAGATGTTCACTGTTGGAGATCGGGACTTTCGCCTGCCCGGTCTGGGCACATATCTCCAGACTGCCGCCAACGCCGGTGATCTACACGCCATTCTCCGGGGCGTGGGAACGTTGATTATCGTGATCGTGGCCATAGACCAGCTCCTCTGGAGGCCCCTTCTCGTCTGGGCAGAGCGCTTCAAGGTGGAGACAGTCTCAGCGGATTTCCCTCCTTCATCCTGGCTTTACGATGTGCTTCACCGCTCGGCCCTTGCCGGATGGTTTGCAAGGTGTGTTCTCCGGCCCGCTGGCGAGTTTCTTGATTCCTGCTTCCTCCGCCTTTTCTCCACACCTCGTCCAAGGAATGGCGCGGGCCATGCTGGCTGGACCTTCACCGTCTTGCTGATTCTCTGCGGAAGCGCCGTTGGCTACGGAGTCTATCGTGCTGCGGGAATGCTGGCGGGAGTCAGCGGCTCGCAATGGCTCGCCATCGCACTGGGTCTTCTGGCGACGTTCGCCCGGGTGACCGTTGCGCTTCTGATCGCTCTGGCCTGGACGGTGCCGCTGGGCGTGGCGCTAGGCACGAACCGGAAACTGGCGGCGTGGTTGCAGCCCGCCGCGCAGATTGCAGCGTCTGTGCCCGCTACAGCGCTCTTTCCTGTCCTGCTCCTGCTGGTCCTGGGACTGCCCGGCGGACTTGACGTTGCGGCCGTGCTCCTGATGCTTATGGGCACGCAGTGGTATCTTCTCTTCAACGTCATTGCCGGGGCGAGTGCAATCCCGCAGGATCTGAAGTATACCTCCGCACTGCTGGGTCTGGGCCGATGGGAGAAGTGGCGTGTTCTTATCTTGCCTGCCCTGTTTCCCTATCTCGTAACCGGAGCGATAACAGCAAGCGGGGGAGCCTGGAATGCCAGTGTTGTCGCCGAATATGCCAGTTTCGGAGGCAAGACGGTGTATACGGCTGGAATCGGCGCGCTTATCGCGCGTGCCACCGCATCGGGAGACTTTGCCCTCCTTCTAGCGTCCACGCTTTCTATGATTTTCGTGGTGGTATTGATAAACAGGATTTTCTGGAGAAGGCTCTACAGACGATCCGCGGCGGTGTATAGACTGGAGTGATGGTGTGACGGCAAGCGCGTTGGTCAAACTTCGGGGAGTAACCCAGTCGTATCAGATTGGCAGGAAGGTGTTCGTGGCGGTCGACGGCGTCAATATGACCGTCAATGAGGGCGAGTTCGTCGCGCTTCTCGGGCCCTCAGGATGCGGCAAGAGTACGCTGCTCCGGATCATCACCGGTCTGCAGAAGCCCAGTCAGGGCAGCGTGCTCTACCGTGGTGAACCGGTGACCGGAGTAAACCCGCGCGCCACCATCGTCTTCCAGACCTTTGCCCTTTTCCCCTGGCTTACGGTGCAGCAGAATGTGGAGATAGCTCTCAAGGCCCGCGGAGTCGCTCCGGAGGAGCGCAAGACTCGGGCCCTGGAGCTCCTGGACAGGGTAGGGCTTGACGGGTTTGAGACGGCGTTTCCCCGCGAGCTGTCCGGAGGGATGCGGCAGAAAGTGGGCTTTGCGCGGGCGATGGCTGTTAACCCCGAACTACTCTGCTTGGACGAGCCGTTTTCCGCGCTTGACGTGTTGAGTGCTGAATCGCTTCGCGGGGAGCTTCTGGAGTTGTGGCTGGGCGGCGGCATACCCACACGGGCGATTCTGATGGTGACTCACAATATCGAGGAAGCTGTCTTCATGGCGGACAGAGTCATCGTTATGGATAAGGATCCGGGCCGTGTGGTAGCCGATGTCAATGTCGCGCTTCCTCATCCACGGCAGCACAAATCTCCGGAATTTGCCGCCATTGTGGATCAGGTGTACGCCACACTCGCCGGCCAGACACAACCGGAGCATCTGGAAGTCGGTACCGCTCCCGGGGAGCCGGGCCGTACGCGTGCGCTTCCTGATATCGCGATTGACGACCTGACCGGCGTTCTGGAGCGCTTGACGGAGGAGCCCGGACGGACGGCGGACATCTTCCGGCTCTCGTCGGAGCTGCAGGTGGACTCGGACTATCTCTTGCGGCTGACGGAGGCTGCAGAACTGCTCGGTTTTGCCACGCTGGCCCAGGGTGACATATCGCTGACCCCTCTTGGCGAGACCTTTGCAGAAGCAAGTATTCTGGCGCGCAAGGAGATCTTTGCGACCCGGATACGCAGGCTTCCGCTGTTCTCCTGGCTTCTCAAGATGCTGAGCGCTGCCGAAAAGCCGCAGCTTGAGCGCAGCGTCATCCACGCGGCCCTGGAGTTGGAGTTCCCTCCTGAAGAAGCCAGAAGACAGCTCGACCTGATCATCCAGTGGGGCAGATATGCCGAGCTCTTCGAGTATGACGACGGAAGCGAGATCCTCTCGCGCGAGCCGGGTGTCCCGGCCGGGTCCAGCGCGTAGCGCAGGTTTGTATTGGCAGGTTTGGGCGATCAGGAACCGAAAAGTGCAAGACCGGCGCTGCGGGAAGGCCAGCGTTCTTGACACATCGCCCGTGAAAGACCCATAATCAGCCGGCCTGTTGTGTCCGCCCATGCCGGGCGGACGGACGTGCTGAAGAGATGAACGAAGACTTACCCAAACGACCCGCGAACGGCCTGCAGGGTCCGTCTGCGATGCGCCTCTGCTGATGTGACAGGCTGACCGGCCTGATCGAGCCCGATTCTGGGCGGCCGGCAGCCTCTCCCCGGTCCGGCGCTTCCGTCAGACGGTCCTGCTCTGGCGGAGGCGGCACGGCGAAATACCTGCCCCTTGCGGATAGGAGTCTTTGCTTTGAGTCCGGGACAGACTTTCCGGATGAAGCAAGGCTTTTGCCGCGTTTGCTCCGCTGCCCGTTCGCCGCATCAAGGAGGACGAAGAGATGAAGATGCTCACCCTGGACCAGGTGGCCGCGCGGCTGCGTCTGGAGGCTGCGCAGGGGCTGCGCAAGGAGGCTGTGGAGCAGATTCTCACGGGCCTGCATCCGTCCGAAGTGGGAGCCGCTCTGAGCGAGCTGCCTCCGGAGACTGCGATGGCGGTTCTGCGTGTGCTGGATCGTCCTCTGGCGGCGCTGCTTCTGGGGGAGATCCCGGATGAGTTGCTGGAGTATGTCCTCTCTGAGATGCCGATGCCCGACCTGGCGCGCATCCTTTCTGCTCTGCGGGTGGAGGACAACGAGAAGGTGGCCAGCCACATCGCCGAGGTTTTGCCTTCCCTGGATCAGAAGCGGCAGGTAGGCCTGTTCCTTGCGCTGCCTCGCGATGCGACGGCGGAAGTCTTCTCTTTGTTGGACACGACAGCCCGGGACTCTCTGCTGCTCTCCATGACCGATTCCGAGACGCGGCAGGTGCTGGCCGATCTGAGTCCCGATGACCGGACGGAGCTCTTCGAGGAGCTGCCCGGACAGGCTACGCAGCGGCTGCTGAACCTCCTCAGCCCGGAGGATCTGGCCGAAGCAAGGCGCCTGCTGGGATATCCGGAGGAGAGTGTCGGGCGGCTGATGACGCCGGATTACATTGCCGTCCGCCCGGACTGGACGGTGGCACGGGCCCTGGAGCACATCCGGAGCCGGATGAGCGAGTCGGAGACGTCGGACATCATCTACGTCACGGACTATCGCTGGAAGCTGCTGGACGCTCTGGACCTGAAGCGCTTCGTCATGGCCGATCCCTCCAGCAAGGTTGAGGACATGATGAACGAGACCTTCGTAGCGTTGTCTCCTCTGGATGACCGGGAAGCGGCCGTCGAGACGATGCAGCGCTATGACGTCAGCGTGCTCCCGGTGGTGGACACAGACGGCACTCTGGTGGGAATCGTCACGTTCGACGACGTGATGGACGTCGCGGAGGAGGAGGCTACCGAGGACTTCCATCGCGTCGCCGCTGTAGCGCCCCTGCGGAAAAAGCTGAGTGAGACGGCCCTGTTCGAACTGGTCCGCAGCAGGGTCGGATGGTTGCTTGCTCTTGTCGCTGTCAACCTCATTACGGGGGGGATCATAGCCCTCCATACGGATGTCATACAGGCATCCGTCGCGCTTGTATTTTTCCTTCCGCTGCTGATTGCCAGCGGCGGTAATGCAGGAGCGCAGGCGGCCACGCTGGTGGTGCGCGCTCTTGCCACAGGAGACGTCAAACCGCGGGAGTGGATTCTGTTTGTTTTGCGGGATGCGGCTGTTGCCGGGTCCATGGGGGTGATCATGGGGCTTGCTGTCTCGGCGGTCGGACTGCATCGCGGTGGCCCTGACGTGGCTGTTACAGTGGGTCTGAGTATGGTCTGTATAGTCCTGGCTGGCAGCCTCGTGGGAACGATTCTTCCTTTTCTGCTGACGCGTCTCCGTCTGGATCCTGCGACTGCGAGCGC
>JBBFLP010000036.1:5590-16342 GCA_037478975.1 Armatimonadota bacterium | reverse complement strand
ACGGCCAGCCCTTCGGACGGGCGGGTATACCTCAGCTGGAGAAACCCCACGGACAGAGACTACACCGGGACTGTCATAGTGTTCCGGATGGACCGCTACCCCGCCTCGCCGGGTGACGGCAACGTGCTACTGTCCCGCAGGACCGCCCCCGGACAGCTCGATTCGTTTGTCCACAGCGGCATTCCGAACGGCGTGACAGTGCATTACGCCGCTTTTGCCACCGACCCGTACGGAAACATATCGGCTCCGGCGCTGCGGTCCGCTACTCCGCTTGGGATCACGGCGATCGTGGCGAAGACGCTGCCGGACGGCTCCCCCGTGGATCTCTTCGGCAAGGTCGTCACGGCTGTCTTTCCGGCGGATGGGTGTTTCTATGTCCAGGAAGAGGATCGCAGCTCCGGCATCCGGGTGGTCTCTCCAGGAACAGGTCTGGCCGTCGGCGACAGAGTTGATCTGCAGGGCTCGATGAGCACGCGCTACGTAAGCGGACGTCCTTCCGAGAGACAGGTTATCTCCGCCACAGTAATGGCCGTGCGGCCAGGAACGCCGCCGGTTGCCCTCACTATGGCAGGCCGGGCGGTGGGCGGAGCGGCTTTTTCCACTCTTGCGCCCGGTGTCATCGGAGGGGTGGGACTTCATAACATGGGACTTCTGGTGCGCATCACGGGACGCGTCACTGCCACATCAGGAAGCTATTTCTGGCTTGACGACGGATCCGGTGTGGTGGACCCGTCTGGCGCGCGTGGTGTGATGGTCCGGTGCGCTCAGGATCTCTCCGCTCCTCTGCCGGGCCGGTTCGTCGCCGCAACGGGCGTAGTGGAGGGCAGCATTCCGGCAGGCCAGACCGCAAACCGCCGCTTGATCCGCATGCGCTCAAGCACCGACCTGACATTCCTGGATTGAGAGTCTGCACGGGCTTCCTTGACGATGACCCGGCCTTCGCCCTATAATCTCGCCGCCGGCCGCAGCCCAAAGGCTGCGATTGAGACCGGTAGCGAAAGGGCTGAGATGAACCTCAAGACTGTGACGCGCGCAGCGCTGAGCCTGGCGCTGCTCATCCTCGCATGCGAAGCTGCTGTCGCATACAGCATCGTGAACGTTCCCACTGCCAACCAGGCGGCTTTGCGGGAAGTTAACCTTGCCTACTACAGCATGTCTGTGGACAGGCTGCCGGTCACGCACAAGGACATCATCATTATCTACTCCACGGTAGCGCCGAACTTCGAGGTAGAGTACTTCCACATCAACATCAACAAGGGGGCTCCCTCGCAGAATCTGGTGAACGCCAGCTACAGGTTGGTGAGTGAAACGGCGCAGTTGCCGGACGTAGTGGTGGGCGCCAAGAATATCTTCGAGGACGACCACTCGCCCAATCCCGATGAGCAGAAGCGCTCCTATTACATCGCCACCGCAAAGACCCTCAACCCGCCGAAGCCGGGAGCCGCCTGGCAGCCCGTGGTGCGTCTGCACGTGAACTACGGCACTCGGGAGCACAGGGGACTGTTCGGTGGTGTCCAGATCGCGGTCACGCCGCAGATGGGGATCGCGGCAATGAAGTTCTCCAGCTCCCCGTATGTGGACACCTTTTTCGGCAACTCGATGGAATATGCCGTCGTTTACTCGCTCGGGAAAGGCCGTCCCACGCTGAAGGCGGGCACTCTGGGCCGCCACGAATGGGTGGGACTGGACTACAGCATCTTCTTCTGAAGTAGCTGTCTCTTGCACCCTGGCTCCGCGAAACAGCCACCTTGCCTTCCGGGAGGCTTGCGCGGATCCATTTGTTCCCGGGAAAGGATCTTCTGGAGTGAGTTGTCCGGACTTGCGCATTGCGGCGGCTTTGCTGATCGCCGCAACAGTTCCTGTGGTTCTCCCGCTACCGGTGACAGCTGACGTGAGGCCTGCGGCGCTGTTCTCCGACGGGGCTGTGTTGCAGCGACAGCGGCCCGTTCCGGTGTGGGGGTGGGGTGACGACGGTGAGAATGTTACAGTCCGATTCAACGGACAGGAGAAGTCCACGACAGTCCGGGGCGGCAGGTGGATGGTGCGGCTGGATCCGATGGAGGCCGGAGGTCCGTTTACTCTTACCATCCGTGGCCGCAACACCGTAGAAGTGCGGGACGTGCTGGTGGGCGAGGTCTGGGTGTGCAGCGGGCAGTCGAACATGCAGTGGCCCATGAAGCTGTCTGACATGCCGGAGCCGGATACCATCCAGAAGTCCGCAGACCCGCAAATGCGCCTCTTCACCGTGCCCCGGCGCGCAGCGGACACACCGCAGCCCGATGTGCAGGCGCGTTGGGAACCATGCAATCCTGCCACGCTGCCGGAGTTCTCTGCTGTTGCCTACTTCTTTGGCCGCAAGTTGCGGAAGGAGCTGGATGTGCCGGTCGGCCTGATCAGCAGCAACTACGGCGGCACTCCGGCCGAGGCCTGGACAAGCTGCGCGGCGCTTCGCTTCGATCCGCTTCTGCGGAACCTCCTGGATCGCCAGGCACAGGTTGTCGCTGCGTATCCTGCAAGGCTTGCCGAGTGGCGCAAAGCGATGGATGCGCATCAACAGGAGGCGGACAAGGCCCGGCAGGAGGGCCGGGAGCCGCCGCGTCCGCCCGCTCAGCCTCAAGATCCTGCGGAGTCTCCCCAGAGACCCTGCGGGCTCTACAACGCAATGATCGCCCCTCTCATCCCCTACGCCATCCGGGGCGTCATCTGGTATCAGGGCGAGTCCAATGCGGCAGAAGCATGGTTGTATCGCAGGCTGTTTCCGGCGATGATCCGCAACTGGCGCGCCAACTGGGGACAGGGAGACTTTCCGTTCCTGTTTGTGCAGCTTGCGCCATATACGAAGATCAAGCCGGAGCCCGGTGACAGCAAATGGGCGGAGCTCCGTGAAGCGCAGTTACTTACTGCCTTGAACGTCCCGAACACGGCCATGGCGGTCATTACGGATCTGGGCGACGAGGACGATATCCATCCGAGGCGTAAGGCCCCCGTGGGAGAGCGCCTGGCGCTCGCCGCGCTCGCGAAGGCTTACGCCCGGAAGGTGGAGTATTCCGGGCCGGTATACCGGAAAATGCAGGTGGAAGGAAGCCGCGTGCGGCTCAGCTTCGACCACGCGGAGGGCGGGCTGGTAGTTGACGGCGACCGCCTCACGGGATTTGCCATCGCTGGAGGAGACGGCCGCTTCGTGAATGCGGAAGCGCGAGTGGAAGGCGACCAGGTCATCGTGTGGAGCCCGCAGGTCCCCAGACCGGCCGCCGTGCGGTTCGGGTGGGCGGATTATCCGGTTGTGAATCTCTACAACAGGGCCGGTCTTCCCGCGTCGCCGTTCCGGACGGATGACTTCCCGATGGTGACTGCGCCGCGCAGCTAGCCCGAAATCTATCCGGCCGCCGGACAGACAGTCTGGCGGCCAGTCCGTCTCACCGCTAGGGTTCTCATGGAAGATGACGGGTGGTGGGGCAGCGCCGCCACGCGTCCAGACGCCTGAAGCCCTCGGCATACTCCACGCCGCAGGCCAGACCCCGGAAGCGCCCCTGCACGCGGATCATGTCCAGAATGTCTATGCCGTCATGGTCCTTCAGCCATCGGACCTGACTCTCGTGGCAGCTCATCATGGCGAGCTTATCCTCGATGACTTCCGTGATGTCCACATATTCCGTGGGAATGAACGCCGCGCCGGCCAGACTGTCCATGTAGTAGAGCGGCGGGATTCCGTCCGTCCGCTGGTGAGCGGTCTCTACGTGGGGCAGGGAAGCCATGAATGAGCTGACGAACACCAGTTCCGAAACGATCCGGTGATCCAGATGATAGTCGTCGGGGTTATGCGTGATGACCACATCGGGACGCGCCTGCCTGACCATGTCAATGAACATCATCCGGGTCTCGTGGTCGTGGTAGATGAACTCGTCATGGATATCCAGCCAGATCAGCTCCGCTCCGCACACTCTGGCGGATGCCTCAGCTTCTCTCCTTCGGATCTCCTTCAACTCCGGCGGTGGGATCACCATGTGGCCCTGTTCCCCGTTCGTGGCCACGCAGATGACCACCTCGTGCCCTTCCCGGGCGTACCGCAGGAGGGTTCCGGCGCAAAGAATCTCAATATCATCGGGATGCGCGCCGACGGCCAGTATCCTCAACGTCGCATGTCCTCCTTTTCATCGCCATCGTGCCAGCCCGAAGGGCAGTCTGTGAAGCCGGGCAAGCACGGAAAATCCTAGCTGTAAATCCCCTCGCGCCGCCAGACGTCCAGAATGAGTTCGTAGCGCGACAGGCGCATTCCCGTGTAGATGCAGTTGCTCGTGGAGAAGATGTATCCGTAGCCGGGCATTCCGTGGCGCAGGGCGTAACGGGCGGACTCGGTGCACTCCTCGTCCGTCCCTGTGTCCAGCAGTCCGCAGTTGACGTTGCCGATCAGGCAGACGCGTTCACCGTAAAGCCGCTTGACTTCTGCGATATCCACTCCGGCTTGAGGATCAAGCGAATGCAGCGCGTGAGGATCGGCTTCCACGAGCTGGTCAATGATGGGCATGATATTCCCGTCGGTGTGCTTGATGGTGTAGAACCCCATCTCCCGGTAGCCCGCGATGAGCTGCTTCAGATACGGCGCCACAAACTCCGCGAACTGATTCGGACTTAGGAAAGGGCCGGTGTTCAGGCAGTAGTCAGAACAGAGCGCGAAGCCGTCCAGGCAGCCGTGTTCGCGTAGAACACGCCCCCGCTCCAGTGCTGCGTCAACCATCCTGGCTGCCTCGTCCTTCATACCCACCGGGTCGTCCGCCATCCGGTAGCTGAACTCTACCATGTGATCGCCAGGCGGAATACCGAAGGTCGCATCTCCATGGAGCATCAGGAAATACTTCAGCCCGGACCGGTCCCGTATTACATCCAGGAGCCGCCGCGTTTCATCAAGGTCGCCAGGGTTCGGATGCACAAAGATCGCATCGTGCTGAAAGCGGTCGGCAGTGGCGATGAAAATGTCTGCGATATCCTCTCGATGGAGTTGGCGCTCCTTATCCTCCATCTGATCCCACTGGCCGTAAGCGCGGTGCAGGGGGTGGACCTTCCCGAATGCTTCCATGGTGAGGAAAAAGACCAGTTCGAAATGGGGCACGCGCCCCTTGAGAGGCCTGCGCTCCAGCGCGGCAATGAAGCGTTCACGCGGCGTCAGTTCATGCCTGGCCGTTATGTCCTGCATTTAGTCTTCTTCGTTCCGATGAACAGCCTAGAGATAGTGGATCCGGTCGCGGTACTGCTCCAGCAGACTTGCGTTGTATTCGTCGCCTCCGTCCAGATTCGCGCTCATAAAGACAGGCGGCTCGATGCCCCTCGCAAGGCAGAGCTCAACCACCTCGACGGTGAGAGCATTGACCAGGGCGATGCCGGTGAGGGAGGAAAGGGGACCAATTCGCTGAGGACACCCGGCAACCTCCACAGCCGCATCTCCGGCGGGCGCTCCATTGTCCAGAACCACGTCACACAGGTCCACCAGCTTGAGTCCCGAGGGATCGCGGCTTGACACGGCCGACGAATACTCCACGGAGGTCACGCCGATGACTTTCATCTGCCGCTCGCGTGCGGCCCGCGCCATATCCACGACTACAGGGTTACGGCCGGATGTAGAGGCTATGATCAGCACGTCTCCCGCTGAGGCGGGCGATGAGAAGAGCAGTTCCCGCCCGAATCCGGGGATCCTTTCGAAGCGCGAGGTTGCCGTCACGGGCCGGACGGAGAGGTTCATCGCGTGTGGATAGATGGGGTTGACCAGCATCAATCCTCCCGTGCGGTATACCATCTCTTCCGCGATCATGAACGAGTGGCTGGCGCCGAATGCGAACAGGCTGTTTCCCCCGGCAATAGCGTCCGCGATCATCCCGGCAGCCTTCTGGAGATTGTCCCTCTGCCCTGTCCGTATCTTCTGCAGAGCGGCAGCGGCCGCTTCAAAATAGCTTTCCATCGGCATAGGTCAGTAGCCCTTCTCGTTGTAGCGCTGAAGGCACTGCTCGTAATAGGCCGGCCCCTCAGGACGGTTCACACTCATGAAGACTGTCGGCGGGTCGCCTTCTGCCGCCATCTTCTCCATCACCGTCCCCCAGAGCATCCAGCCCAGGACGGTCATCGCCACGCCGGAGAGAGGTATGGCCTTCACATCCAGTCCCGGAACGTCCACGCAGGCGTCCCCGTAAGGAACGCCGATATCCAGCACAATATCCGCAGCGTCGCCCAGCTTCTTGCCAGACGGATGTTGTGACTCCACGCGTGAGGAATACTCCATGGAGACCAGTGCAATCACTCTGACACCCTTCTGACGGCACGCAAGGGCCATCTCCACGGCCTGACGGCTCCTGCCAGAGACTGAAGACAGCAACATCACGTCGCCTGCCTTCAGAAGGCTCTGCGAGACAGCCAGGCGAACGCGGGCCAGATCGACGTCCGGGTCAGAGGGACGTTGCTGCTGGATGCAGTCAGGCAGGGGCGCCTGGACGCTCATCGCGAAAGAGAAACGCTGCACCGCCGCCAGTCCACCGGCGCGGTTGATGAAATCCCCTTCCGTCCCGTGTCCGATGTTGTGGCAAAACACCGCCCCGCCCGACCGCAGCGCCTGGACCACCAGATCCGCCGCGCGCTTTACTTGCTCCATCTGAGCGGACCCCAGGAAATCCAGAAGATCCCGCACCCGATCCAGATACTGCTGGGCTACCATAGCGTCATCCTCTTTGCGCCGCGCGCGGCGTTGTACGAAAGAGCTCGCCAGCGGTCTCAAGCAATCTGGCGCGCCGCGCGGGATATTCCTCTCCAGAGATTCGCCTCAGTATAACCAGAGCCGCCCCGATCACCGGTGGGTGTTTGACCTGCACAACCTGCAAAGCCGGGGCATGCTCCGCCAGAACCGCCTGCAGATGCTCAGCATACAGACGCGAGTGTGCCCCCACACCTCCCGACAGAGCCACCGTGCACGGCATAGCGAGCAGGGCTGCACTTTCGGCGGCATCCAGGATGGTCTGTGCGAGATCGGCGGCTGCCGACCGGAGGATCCTCAGAGCGATGGAATCTCCCTTTTCGGCTTCCTGGTCCACGATGCGCGCCAGGGCCGCGATCTCTGCCCGGTCTCTGCGCTCCAGCGAATAATCCACAAGCCTCCATCCGGACTCCTCCGGCGATTCTCCGGTGCAGGCGCGGTAGACGGGCTCGGCCAGCGAAGTGCGGCGTCTCTCCGACCACCCGGAGCAGGCGGCAGCCCTCATCGCCTCGCGCCCGATCTGATATCCTCCGCCGTGGTCGCCCAGCTCGGGACCAAGCCCGTCCAGCAGCACTTCACGCCCCTCCGGCGAGCGGGCATAGACCAGAGCTCCAGTCCCGGCGATGGCCACCACTCCCCATTCCAGTCCGGCCAACTCCATCGGGCAGTCTTGCTCCCGCACCGGGTGCCACATCGTCTCAAAGGAGCCTCGCAAGGGCTCAATGGGCGGGCCGGGATCGGGTGAAATGTTGTGGTGCAGGAATGCCGGGCTGAAATCCGCCAGTGCCTGAGAGACCGCACGCTCAAGAGTGCGGCGGCTGCGCCCGGAGCCGCTCACGCCGCGGCCACCTTCCGGGTCTTCTATTCCACTGCGTCCCCTCGCAATGGCCGTTCCGTCCTCCCGGCACAGCAGCGCGTCACACTTGCTGCCGCCTCTGTCCACTACGAGAATGAACGTGCCAACCTCAGGATGTGCTTCCATGAGCGCCTTGCCCGGCTGAGCCTCCAGTAACATAATCCGGACCGCCGGAGGAGTTCGGCTCCGGGGTACTCCCTCTCCTGCTGTAGTTTGGCGCAACCGGAAACGCCATTGTCAGCCGAGAACGCGCAAAACCTGAAAACTCCCGGCTTTTTGCCGTTACTTCAAAAGCAGCGGTGTGTTAGAACACCTGTAAACTGAGTCCAGAAGCAACAAGAGGAAGGTGAAACCATTGCCCACTGCTAGGATGATGCTTGAGATGACGGTCCGCGATGTCGAGGAAGGTCTGCAACGGACGCAGACCATCATAATCCCGGTCGGCATCCTGGAACAGCACGGCTATCACTTGCCCCTGAGCGTGGATATTCATAACGCTGTGGAGCTTGCACGACGCGCATCCGAACGGACCGGCTGCTTTGTGGCTCCTCCCGTCCACTATAACTTCTCCGGGGGAACCCTCCCCGGTACCATCAACATCAGTCCACAGGTGTTCTCGCTGATGCTGATGGACATCCTGCAAAGCCTCGTGATGCAGGGGTTCCGCAGAATCCTGATACTTCTCGGGCACGCCGGATCGGAGAGTCAAGCAGCGGCCCGGGACGCAGCCCATCATTTTCAGCGGCTCCGGCCCCCGGTTCCCGGGCTGGTGATCTGCGTTGTTCCCTTCACGCAGCTGTCTCCCACCATCCAGCAGGCGATGGAACACGGCGACTACCACGCGGGATTCTATGAAACCTCACTCATGCTCTACTGGAAGCCGGAAATGGTCCGAATGGATCTGACGGCGATGGATGAACCGTCTGTCGCGGAAATGATGCGCCGGGATCCGGACGCCTATGCTGTAGCAGAGAAACGGACGGTCAGCCAATTCGAAGTACCGCGGGTGATTCAGGATCCGCGTATCAGAGTAGGGGTGATGGGCGACTTCGACGGAGCCACCGCCGCGGCGGGAGAGAAGATTGCAGGCGAATGCGTGGATGCGCTGGAGACCATCATCCGGCAGATGGAAGAGGGAGGCCTGGGATGATCCAGTGGGGCATTATCGGGTGCGGAGGCATAGCGCGGAGGCGTGTGTTGCCTGCCAGCCGGGAAATGCGATTCACCCGCTTCGTCGCAGTGATGGACGCCAACTCAGGCGTGACCCGGGAGGTCGCGGCGGAGACTGGAACGCGCCCGTGCTTCAGCGTGGAAGAGATACTCGATGACCCTCAGATTCAGGCGGTCTACATCGCCACACCGGTCTACCTGCATCACCCCCAGGCTTTGCTGGCCGCAGCAAAAGGGAAACACGTCCTGCTGGAGAAGCCACTAGCGTTGAATGTGGAGCAGGCGCGAGAAGTCGTCGAAACCTTCGAGCGCACTGGCCTTCTGCTGATGGAAGGCTATATGATGAAATTCCATTCTCTCAACTGCCACGCGGCAGAAATGGTTGCACGCGGAGACATCGGAAAACCAGTCTTCCTGCGCGCCCAGTTGACCTGCTGGTATCCCGAGATTCCGGGCGCCTGGAGGCAGGACCCTTCGCTTGGCGGCGGGGGAGCACTGATGGACATGGCCACGCATCTGTTCGACCTGTTGGAGGAGATCTGCGGCTCCCCCATTGTGGAGGTGACAGCGTTTGCCGCCACTCAGACGTTCTCTTATCCCGTGGAGGACAGTTCCGTGACGCTGCTCCGGTTCCAGAACGGAGTGTTCGGTGTCGCGGAGGCCTTTTACAATATCCCGGACGTGGCCGCGCAAGGGCGGCTGGAGGTCTACGGAACGAACGGTTCGATTCTGGCTGAAGGGACGATCGGACAGGATCCCGGCGGCTCTATGTACGCTTTTGTGAGTCCGGCGGATAAGGGCTATGATGCGCTTCAGCAACGCGCGCCGTCTGACCTGCAGCGGCAGGTCATCGCCGCCCCGCCCGTGAATATGTATGCCGCGGAGTTCGACTACTTCTCCGGATGTATCGCCGAGGGCCGCCCGCCAGCCAAAAGTTCGGGGAGGCAGGGGCTGCATATTTTGGAGGTCGCTTCCGCAGCGTATCAGAGCGCACGGACAGGACGGGCTATCCGTGTCAGCTGAGCTAACCACGCAGACACAGAAAAAACCGGCCGCACGGTCGCGATGCGGCCGGTCCTCATAATGCTAATCCGTGTTACGGAGTCGCCGGGCGGGAAGAGTCCAGCCAGGCACGCATGCGCTGCTCGAACTGGCGGCGCTGCTCCGGAGTCAGGACGCTCATCACCTGATCGTGCGTCTGTGCCCGGATCTCCTGCACGCGGCGGGACTTCTCCTGAGCCGTCAGGTTCGGATCAGCCATTAGGGCAGCTGCCTGCCGGGCGCCGTCCTGCCGGATCTGCCGGATGCGCTCCTGCTGCTCTGCTGTAAGCTGTACCCCGGGAACCAGCCCGGACATCCCGTAGCCGGCTCCCAACCCGGCACCGCCCGGTCCGAGGCCACGGCCTGCTCCGCGGCCCGTGCCGGCGCCCCGTCCGAGACCGGCCCCACAGGGACCGCGGCCAAGGCCGGCACCAGAACCTGCGCCCTGCCAGCCCGCGCCGCCGAACAGTCGGCAACCCGGCCAGCGGCTCTCGAACTGCTGGCGCTGCTCAGGCGTCAGCACGTTCATCACCCGTGCGTGACCCTCCTGACGTACCTTCGCAATCTCCGCGGCCATCTGCTCGGGTGTCAAAGAAGAGTTCCAGCGGATCTCCTGGACCCGCCGCATTGTCTCGGAGCGGATCTGAGCCACCTGCCGCTCCTGTTCCGGCGTTAGTTGCACACCCGGAATCACGCCGATGGCGGCTGCTCCGGCGGAAGCGCCCCGGCCGGCGCCGCCCCGCCAGCCCTGTGCATCGGCCTCGAGGGCCAATGATGTAATCATCGCGGCCACCGCCGCAAACAGCACAAGAATGCTCGCAGTTCTCGTCATCTCCGGTATCCTCCAGATCGCGCTCACACAAGCGACATCCGTCATCAGGTTAGATGAGGCGCTCAAGCTACGTCTTCACCGGATAAGACGACAGCCGCCCGTTTTTCATTCAATGTTTTT
>JBBFLP010000036.1:3670-5490 GCA_037478975.1 Armatimonadota bacterium | reverse complement strand
GTGCGGATAGTCCCGTGAGCGGTGATCATCACGACGGAGACGCGGGGGTTCGTCTCGCGGACAACCTCCAGAAGCTCCACACCGTTGATGTCCGGCATGATCAGGTCACTGATGAGAACATCCGTGTCCCGGTTGGCCTTCAACAGCTCCAGCGCCTTCCTGCCGTTCTCGGCAGTGAACACCTGATAGCCCTCGCGCTGGAAGGTAGCTTCCAGCACGCGGCGGATGTTCGGCTCATCGTCCGCGATCAGAATGGTTCCGGGTCTGGCGTTCTCCGGCAAGAGTTTTCCCCCAGGTCAGACTCGCCGCCGACGGGCGGCGTGGTTATCCTTGGCCAACATTATCGGCAAAGCGCGCCCTTGCTGCGCAGCGCCTCAGGCGCGTTCCATCAGATCGGGTGGAGAAGGCTCGTGCTGGTGAAGCAAAGACGGCGCCGGTCCCCTGACAGGCAGATGTATCCGGAAAACCGCCCCTTCCCCCTCCACCGACTCCACGGCGATATGCCCTCCATGGTTCTGCACGATCTTCTGGACCACCGGTAGACCAAGCCCGGTGCCTTTGACTTTTGTCGTGAAGAACGGTGTGAAGATCCGCTCCAGGCGGTCCGGCGGGATCCCGCAGCCCGTATCCCGCACCCACAGCTCCACGCTTTCCGGCCAATCCGCTGAAGGACGCGCCCCTAGCTCCAGTGAGCCTCCTTCCGGCATCGCCTGGATGGCGTTGAGGATCAGGTTCAAAAGCACCTGTTCCAGCTGCTTGACGTCCGCGAGGAAGGAGGGTGTTCCCTCCCGGACAGCTACGGAGCAGTCTATGCCTGCCTGCTCCAGTTGCGCGGCCACTCGCGAGCGCCCTCGCTCAAGGAGGTCATGGGGCCTCACCTCCGACACTTCCAGCTTCAGGGGACGCGCAAAGTCCAGGAACTCGCTTGCGATCCGGTTGAGCCCGTCCACCTCCTCGATGATGATACTGAGGAACTCCCGGTCGGCGGGGTCGGTAAGCTCGGAATTCAGGAACTGTGCCGCTCCCTTGATGGACGAAAGGGGGTTGCGTAGCTCGTGGGCGATGCTTGCCGCCAGCTGACCGATGGCCGCAAGCTCGCCCATACGGCGCACCTCTTCCTGCATCCGCACTTGGCGGGTCATATCCTCGAAGACGATGACGAGTCCCAGCGGCTCGCCGTCGGTATTCCTGAGCTGGGAAGAGCTGAGTGAAATATGAAGCTGGGACTCCGGCCCGTTTTTGGGGGTCAGAGTGACACCCCGCTCAGGAGGGGACCCGTCCAGAACACGTGCAAGCGATGCCTCAAGAGAAGCCATCTCAGCTGGCGCTATCTCGAAGCGCTCCAGCACCTCCGTGAAGGTGGCTCCCAGGGTTGCGGAGGCCTCAACGCCCAGAATTTCTTCTGCGGCCCGGTTCCAGCTGACCACCCGTCCGGAGCTGTCCAGCGTCACCACCCCTGCCGGAACGCTGGACAGGATGTTATCGGTGTAGGTGGTCAGTGCAGTCAAAGCTTCCAGACCGCGGTAGATGGATGCGGCCTGCGACGCAATGACTGAGAGCACCCGCAGATGGTCTTCCGTATAGACGTTGGGCGAGCGGCTGTGGACACTGAGGACGCCGACGACTTCATCCTGCACCATCAGAGGGATGGCCATCACGGAGCGCAGCAGCGGGTCACGCGCCACCTCCGCGAACCTAGCATCCTTCTGGATGTCCGGCAGGACCACCGCTTTGCGCTCGTGCACCGCCCACCGCGCCAGACGGTAACCCCCCGGGCTGTCGCCGGTCTGTCCCGTGCGCATCTGCAGAGCCCCGGACTC
>JBBFLP010000036.1:0-3570 GCA_037478975.1 Armatimonadota bacterium | reverse complement strand
GCGGAACCGATCGTCCGCGAGAGCTCATAGAGCACATTCAGCTCGGCGTATTTCTGCTCCATAGCCTGATACAGGCTGGAGTTCTCGATCGCCAGACCTGCATGGCTGCCCAGGGTGGCCAGAAGATCCACCTGCTCCTGCCGGCCGATGGGACGTCCGGAGGGACGGTTGTCCGCTGCGATCACCCCGATGGTGTGCTTCCGGACGATGATGGGAGCCGCCACAAACCCCAGCGCCGGCTCACCCGCCGCATCGCTTACACGAGACGCGTTCTCCAGGTCCTCCCCTTCCGCCAGGATGACCACCTGCTCCCGGGCTGCCAGACTGATGACGCTATCCCCCGGTTCCACACTTGCCGGCCAACTCTCGCCCGCAGCGAACCCTCTTGCCGCCCGCGACTGAAGCCTGCCGGTGCGTTCGTCCAGGAGATACACCGCACACCGGTCAAACCCAATGTCCTCGATGACGCACGCCGCAATTTGCGACAGGACATAATCCAGGTCGAGCGTGGCATTGATGGCGGCTGTGAGGCGGTTGACGGTAGAGAGCTCTTGAATGCGGCGCTGCAGACTGTCATACAGCCGCGCGTGGGCGATGAACATTGCCGCCTGATTGGCGAAGATGGTGAAGGCCGTCAGATCCTCCGGCGTAAAATCCCGGGACGGTTTCATCCGCCGGATGGAAAGCACGCCGGTGACGGGTCCACCGGGGGATCGCAAAGGCACGCACATGCTGGACTGGATATCGGAGCGGCGGCGCACTCTCACATCCCCGATCCGCTCAGATGGAGATTCGTTTAGCAACGCCGGTTCTCCACTCTCCATCACGTGCCAGGCGATGCCCGAGCCTCGGGGAAGATGGGTGGTCTGCACCACCTCGGAAGGAAGGCCGTAGCTGGCGCGAATGACCAGTTCTCCCTCGCTGTCGGTCAGCATCAGGGAGCAAGCCTGGGCCTTCATGACCTCCGTGGCCTTACGGCAGAC
This sequence comes from Armatimonadota bacterium, assembly GCA_037478975.1. Taxonomy (GTDB): domain Bacteria; phylum Armatimonadota; class UBA5829; order DSUL01; family DSUL01; genus CALCJH01. The sequence goes on along the minus strand of JBBFLP010000036.1, from coordinate 2,587 downwards.
TAGGTCCAGCAAATCCTGCGCCGGAAGTGAGTGGACAGCCTCCCCGATCTCCAGGATGGCCGCCATCTGATCAGCGTGCGCGTCCTCCTTCCGCGCGCGCTCCAGGGTATCGCGAGCCACGAGCGCATCCAGCGATGCGCGTACCAAGGCCTCGGCTCCGGTTGAAAGCAGGCGCCTGCTGTCAGCGTCCGAGGCAGCCACTCCGGCGGAGATGAGTATCCCTTCGACCTTGAAAGAGAGGAGAATGCCTCCAATGAGGAAGGCAGGCGACGCAGGCGTCTCAGCAGTCAGGTAAGAACGGAAAGCCTCCCTCAAGGGAAGGGGAACACTTCCGGACTCAGCGAGCAGTTCCGGCTTCCCTCCGGGGTCCCGTCGGAAGATGCACACACCGCCGAACGGCCCGAACGCTTGAAGGTCTTCCAGGAGACGGGTGGCGCATTCCTCCCGCCAGCCGTGATGGCCGGCCGGTTGCTCATCTCCGGGCATAATGCGGACGGGGTGTTCCACCGGCTGCACGATTTCCAGTCACAGGGGGAGAGGGAGTTCTCCCGATTATATCATGTTCCTCATTCGCCCCCGGACCAACCAGTCTGCGCGCCATGCCGCGGATGCATTTGCCCGGAGGGACCGCTATAATCGGTTGAGGCGCATCTTTCAGCGCGGGAAAGGGTGGCACTATGAGACTTCTCATCACAGGAGCTGCCGGGATGCTCGGGACCGACCTTTGCGCTATGGCGGAAGGACACGAGATCTTGGGCGTAGACATCGTGGGGGATTGCGACCGGCTTGACATCACGGACCGCGATGCAGTTCACCGTTTTATGGCGACCTATCAGCCTGACATGGTGCTGCATCTGGCCGCCTTCACCAATGTAGATGGATGTCAGACGGATCCGGAGACCGCATGGAATGTGAACGCCGCAGGCACCTGGAACCTCGCATCGGCCTCGTGCGACCGTGACTGTGGGATGCTTTACATCAGCACGGATTTCGTCTTCGACGGCACCAAGGGCAGTCCCTACGACGAATTCGACATTCCCAATCCGGTCAGCGTCTATGGACGTACAAAATATGCCGGAGAGCAGTTTGTGCGGCACCTGGTGCGCAGACACTATATCGTCCGCACCGCCTGGCTATACGGCGCTCACGGGAAGTCTTTCCCTGGCACGATGCTGCGTCTTGCCCGTGAAGGCCACCCGCTGCGCGTCGTGGGAGATCAGACCGGCTCGCCTACCTACACGCGCGACCTGGCCGAATGCATCCTGCGGCTCATCGAGTTGCCGCTTTACGGAGTCTATCACGTCACCAACTCCGGGGAATGCTCGTGGTACGATCTGGCTGCCGCCACTCTGGAGCTTGCAGGTATGAACGATGCCGACCTGACCCGCATCACGTCCGAGGAGTGGCCGACGCCCACCAGACGGCCCGAGTATTCCGTGCTGGAGCATCGCGCCCTGAAGATGGCAGGACTCCCGCCGATGCGCGACTGGCGGGACGCTCTGGCTGATTTTGTTGCAGAATACCGGTCAGCACAGACCGCCTGAGACAAAGGAGCTCATGGATTACTCGAAGACCCTCAATCTGCCCCGCACCGACTTCCCGATGAAAGCGAACCTCCCCCAGCGGGAACCGGAGATCCAGAAGCTGTGGGAGGAGATGGATCTCTACCGTCTCTCGCTGGAAAAAGAGGCTCCTAACGGCGTTTTCATCCTGCACGATGGGCCTCCGTACTCAAACGGTGATGTCCATGTGGGCAACGCAATGCAGAACAAGCTGCCCAAGGACTTCATCACCCGCTACTTCTCGATGAACGGCTACCGCGTCCCGTTCGTCCCGGGCTGGGACAACCACGGCATGCCCATTGAGAACAACGTGGCTGCCGAGTTCCGGGCGCGCAACGAGAAACCGGACCGGATGGCCATCCGCCGCCGCTGCAGAGAGTATGCGGCTGGCTGGGTCGAAAAACAGCGGGAGCAGTACATCCGCCTGGGAATCCGCGGCGACTGGGACCGCCCGTATCTGACGATGGATCCGCGTCTGGAAGCGGCCATCGTGCGGGTCTTCGGAGAGCTGGCCGAAAAAGGTTTCATCTACCGGGGGCTCAGGCCCATCCACTGGTGTCCCACCTGCGAGACCGCTCTTGCAGACGCGGAGATCGAGTATGCGGACGCTCGCAGCGCTTCCATCTATGTGTTCTTCCCGCTTGCCGCCGACCCGAATGGTGTGTTTGAGGGTGTTTCCGGTGAAGCGGGAGCGCTGATCTGGACCACCACCCCATGGACCATCCCGGCCAACCTTGCCGTTGCGGCGCATCCGGAATTCCGTTACAGCCTGGTGAGCTTCGACGGCCGCACAGGAATCGTCGCGCGGGACCTGCTGGAGCGCGTGGCGGCGCAGACAGGCTTCCGTTTTACTGAGATAAAGACGCTCAAGGGGTCGGATCTGGAAGGCCTCACTTTCCGGCATCCTCTGTTTGGTCGCCCATCCCCTATGGTCTTTGCCGACTATGTGACGCTTGACGAGGGAACCGGCTTGGTCCACACGGCCCCGGGTCACGGCCGTGAGGACTTCGAGACCGGCAAGCGCT
>JBBFLP010000035.1:7415-16377 GCA_037478975.1 Armatimonadota bacterium | reverse complement strand
CCTCCCACGTCGGCTCCAGCCCTCTGGACTTCAGCTCCGCCACCGCATCGGCGATTCGCGGCACATTGAATGCGATGGTGCCGGAGGGCTGGCGCTCCTCGCCGCGGAACAGCCCGAACGCTGTGCCTCCCACGTCGAACTCGGCGTACACGCCTTCCACCCGGAACGGCTCCGGCAGCCCCAGATTCTCGCGATAGAAACGGATGGCGCGCTCCAGATCCTCCACGCTGTAGGCGATGAAATCCACGCCTCGAATCTCCACAGTCTTCCTCCTTCCGCCTGCAGGAGCGGTAGCCTTTTGCCCGGCAGGCGAGACAGTTTATCCATATTGAGAAACCTGAGGCGAGGGGCAGGCGCTCCTTCCTTGCGATATGCACGGTGCCTCCTCCAGAATCCCGCGGCGTTGTGGTGTTCCGGGAACTCGTTCCCGGAACACCACCCACGGTGGTTGAGCCGTCCGGCGCAGCCGGGCGAGTCGAAACCACATCCTGCAATGCGTGGTCTCGATACGGCCATCTACGGCGGGCTACTCGACCGGCGTAGGGGGTGGAACGAGGGTGAGGCTCCTCCCTTGCGTCGGCCATGGACCGGGTCGGAAGTGCATTCGGTGGGCAAGTCGCAGGTGTACGCTTGAAAGGACGCAACGAGGAATTAGAGGTCCCAAAAAGGGCGGAGGCCACCGGCCTCCGCCTTAGAGTCTTCGATCTTGAGTGAGTCCTGCTGTGCTCAGACGCGCCTCAGCGTCGGCGCAGCTTCAGCATCCCAAGCCCGCTCAGCCCCAGCAGTGCTCCCATCTGGAAGAACACCGGCTCCGGGATCACATTCGCGATCACTCTCGGCGTGCACTGGGTCACGACCCTTACCTTATCCACCCGGGTGCCTAGCAAATTGAGAAAGAGCCTTTCCCACTGAGGCTGCTGGTCTATTTCCCAATAGGCCTCCACCGTGAACGGGTCCCCAACCGGGTCATACGGGTCATACAGGTAGCCCAGATTGCCCGGACCGGGATTGTTCGCAATCTGGGGTAACCACTGTTCACCTGTAGGATTTTGTGGTTCAGGAGGATGACGCGTGTTGTCATACTCCTGGCCCCAGTCAAGTCGGAGACCCGGCAGAATCTGCCTAACTGGCTGGCTCAGTTTGATCTGGAACCAAATCTGCTTATAGTTGGTTGGGTCGTTTACGTTGGGAATTACCATTGTCAGACCGCTATCGCTGAGCTCCGCACGTGGGGGCCAGCTAAATGGTTCAGTCACAGACCATAGCAACTGATGCTGAGGATTATTGGGGTTCTGAGTGTCTCTCGTCCATTCGACCCATAACTTGTATCCCTGGCAATCCTTGAACCACTGCGGTGCCCACGCGGGATCAGAGTAAGGCACCTGCCGTTGAGCCCCCGCCTGCCCGGCCAGCACGGTTGCGAGCGCAACCGCCACCATTGCGGTCAGGAGGCGCTTCATCCAGATTCCTCCCATAGTGCATGCTCCTTTCCTCTGCCTCAGGCCGCCGCGCAAAGCACCGGCGGCCGGAACGCCCGCGGCCCCATTGCCGCTGTCCTTGCCCGCGGTGCTAAGTTAACACGGACATTGTTGTCAGTCAATGACCGGTCTGTGAATTCAGGTATAAATACGGATGCTCCGTCCTACGGTGGTTGAGCCGTCCGGCGCAGCCGGGCGAGTCGAAACCACATCCTGCAATGCGTGGTCTCGATACGGCCATCTACGGCGGGCTACTCGACCACCGTAGAGAAGCGTAGCGATGAGTAGGGCCGTGCCGGGGAGGATGGCCCAGAACAAAGCAGATTTTTGCCCGCCGTGAGCGGCAGGCTGGCTCTGGTGCCAGGCCGGGGGCGAGACCCTCAGGCCGCGTCGGCGGTGATCGTCGCCACTGCGTGCTTCAGGGCAGGCAAAATAACCTGCATCGCCTGCCTGGCAAAATCCGGGTTTCCCTGCACGCTGACCACCAGAGTCTTGTTCCGGATGCCCGCAACCCCGCGGCTCAGCATCGCACGCGGACTCTTCTGCGTCCCGGCCTGGCGGATCGCCTCAGGAATGCCGGGAATCATGATCTGCAGGATGCCCGCCAGCGCATCCGGTGTCACATCCGTGCGCGCAATGCCAGTGCCGCCCGTCGTGATGACAAGCTGAATGTCAGATTCCGGCTTGCACCATTTCTCCACCACAGCCGAGATCAGTCCCTTGTCCTCCGGTACCACCTGCTGCTGCTTCACGGAGAACGTCTCGGGAGGCAGACAGTCGCGAATGGCCGGCCCGCTGGTGTCGAAAGCGAGCCCCTCGGCGGCAGCCCCGTTCACGGTCAGGATCGCGACGTTGATCATGGTGTGGCCACACCTCCGTCTTGCGAGTTGCGCGGTCGGCCTCCGTGCCTCCGCCTTGACGTTGTTCCACACAGCGGGCCTGTTTCAACAGAAAGGGGACTCACCCGGCCGGGTGAGTCCCCTGTGCATCGCCATTGTCCGGCTTTCCCGCAAAGCCGGGAACAGTTCTCAGGCAGCTTCCTCGATACCGCCTCGCTTGCTCCAGAGAGTCGCGCCTGCCAGCGCGATGACCGCGACGATGGCCACCGCGGCGCGCGCGCCATTGGTCATATCGTCAAGAGCGATCGGGGCGATCAGAAGCGCCACCAGATTCATCACCTTGATGAGCGGGTTCAGAGCGGGACCGGCCGTGTCCTTGAAGGGATCTCCGACGGTGTCGCCGACCACGGTCGCCTTATGCTCGTCCGTGCCCTTGCCGCCGAACATCCCGTCCTCGACCTTCTTCTTGGCGTTGTCCCACAGGCCGCCCGCATTGGACAGCAGCACCGCCAGCAGCTGGCCGGAGAGGATGGCTCCCGCCAGGAATCCGCCCAAAGCCTCGAAGCCGAGAGCGAACGCCACCATCACCGGCGCAAACACCGCCAGAACGGCGGGGCTCAAAAGCTCCTTCTGAGCGGCGGCGGTGCAGATGGACACGCAGCGCTGATAGTCGGGCTTACCCTCCTCGGAACCGCTGCGCGGGTCATACTCCATGATCCCCTTGATCTCGCGGAACTGGCGCCGGACCTCTTCCACCAGCTGGAACGCCGCGCGGCTAACCGCGTTGATGGCGAACGAGCTGAACAGGAACGGCACAGCACCGCCGATCAGCAGTCCCACGAACACCTTGGTCAGGTTCACCCGGATGGCATCCAGGCCCGTGTCCGCCATATAGCTGCCGTAGAGCGCCGTGGCCGCAAGAACCGCCGTGGCGATCGCAAGTCCCTTGGTGAGAGCCTTGGTGGTGTTGCCCACCGCGTCCAGCTTGGCGACGATCTTGTGAGCGTTGCTGTCCGAGCCCACATCCTTCAGCGCGCCGGACATCTCGAAGATGCCGTTCGCGTTGTCGGAGATGGGCCCGTAGGTGTCCATCGCCAGCATGAAGCCGGTGGTGGACAGCAGACCCAGTCCGGCCAGCGCCACGCCGTAGGCGGCCATCTCAGGGATGCCTGCGAACAGCAGGGACGAACAGATCATACTCACCGCGATGGCCGTAATGGCCCACACGGACGACTCCAGTCCGGAGGCGAAGCCGCTCAGAATAACGGTCGCCGGACCGGTGCGCGCTTGCTTGGCGGCCTCGGTGACCGGCTTGCGGTGTGTGGAGGTGAAATACTCCGTCAGCCTCTCGATGACCAGCGCCAGCACCACACCCACCAGGTTCGCCAGTGCGAACCGCCACCACTCCAGATGGACGCCGTCCACCGTGGTGATCGGCTGGATGTGGAACACATACCAGGACACTCCGAAGAAGCCCAGAATGGCCAGAATGGCGGCCACCCAGAAGCCGAAGCTGATGGGGCGCATCGGATCCATCGAGAGATCGTCGGAACCGCGCACGCTGTAGATCCCGATGATGCTGGCCACCACGCCCACCGCGCGGATGAGTAGCGGGTAGACCACCAGCGCCAGAACGGAAGGCCCTCCGCCCACCACGTGCATCGCCGCAGCGCCCAGGATGATGGCCGCGACGAGCGTGACCTCGTAGCTCTCAAAGACGTCCGCCGCCATACCGGCGCAGTCACCGACGTTGTCCCCCACGTTGTCGGCGATGGTTGCGGCGTTGCGCGGATCGTCCTCCGGGATATTCTTCTCCACCTTGCCAACCAGGTCGGCGCCCACGTCAGCGGCCTTGGTGTAGATACCACCACCAATCCTCATGAACAGAGCTGCCAGACATCCGCCGAACCCGAATCCCACCAGCACCTTCATGGACTGGTTGCCGAAGATGAAGAAGATGATACACGCTCCCAGCAGGCCGAGTCCCACAGTGGCCATACCGGAGACGGATCCGGAGCGGAACGCCACATACAGCGCGTGGCGGAAGCTGCTCAGCGCCGCGTGCGCGACCCGGCAGTTGGCCTTCACCGCCATCATCATCCCCACCAGACCGGCGGTGTAGGAGGCGGCGACGCCCAGCACGAACGCGATTGCCACCCCGATATACAGCGGAATCGCCACTCCCTCCACGTTGTAGAGCGGGTTGTCCTTGTAAAGGATGATCAGGGCGATGAAGATGATGATCACGAACCAGATCATCGTGGCCATCTGCTTCTTCAGATAGGCCCACGCCCCTTCTTGGACCGCTCGCGATACCTGCACCATGCCGGTGCTGCCCGGGTCTTCCTTGGAGATAGAGAAATACCACCAGAGACCGAACAGCAGCCCGATGATGGCGGTAATGAACACCAGCACCACCACCGGCATGACGATGCTCAGTTCGCTGAAGGGGGGCAGCTCGATGGCCTCTGCAGCCAGGGCCGGGGTGGCTGTCAACGCTGCCAGGAGCCCCAGCGCAAAGACCGAGCCAAGAGTTCTGCAGAGTCTAAGCAATGATTCAGTCCTCTCCTTCCTGGTCCCCGCAGCGTTCCTGCGCGCCTTCGGGCGCGCGTGGCGACGCCGCAGGGATGGAAATGAATCGAAACAGGGTCTTGCCGCGGCGGGGGATGCAGCCGTCCGGCAGTGGGGACCGTCCGGCGCCCGCAAGCCCGGCAGGAAGCCGCGGGGATTATGTTGTTTTTCACATCTGCTGTCAACTGCGCGGGGTATTCCTGGCGGCTCCTGCTGTGAACTTGCGCGGCAGGGGTGGTGGTGGCAAAATGCGGCGGGCGGTTTCGGCTGCTCATTCCGTGGAAGTCTTTCGACGGGGAAGGAGATACCATGCAGGACAGCGTTCGCAAGGTCACCATACTGGGCACGGGCCCGGCCGGTCTTACGGCCGCCATCTATACCGCACGCGCAAACCTCCAGCCGCTGGTCGTCGCGGGCAACACGCCCGGAGGCCAGCTGACCATTACCACAGAGGTGGAGAACTATCCCGGTTTCGAACACGGCATCACCGGGCCCGAACTCATGGACGTCATGCGCCGTCAGGCGGAGCGATTCGGGGCGGAGATTGTTACGGGGGATGCTGTCTCGGCTGATCTGCAGACGCGGCCGTTCCGCATCGCTCTGGAGGACGGCACAAACATTCAGACTCATTCGCTCATCATCGCGACCGGCGCTTCGGCGCGCTGGCTTGGTCTGGAATCCGAATCCCGCCTGATGGGACGCGGCGTGTCCGCGTGCGCCACCTGCGACGGCTTTTTCTTCCGCGACCAGGATGTGGTGGTAGTGGGGGGCGGGGATACCGCCATGGAAGAAGCCCTGTTCCTGACAAAGTTCGCCAGTAAGGTCACCGTGGTGCACCGGCGGGACCAGCTCCGTGCCTCCCGCATCATGCAGCAGCGGGCTTTCGACAATCCGAAGATCGGGTTCGTCTGGGATTCCGTTGTGGACGAGATCCACGATGTGGACGCCGGACGCGTGACAGGCGTGACGCTCCGCAATGTTAAGACCGGCGAGAAGAGCCTGCTGGAATGCGGAGGGGTGTTCATCGCCATCGGCCACACACCGAACACGTCGCTTTTCGCGGGCCAGCTTGAGACCGACGAAGCGGGCTATCTCAAAGTGGACGGAGTCCGCACTGCCATCGAGGGGGTCTACGCCGCAGGGGACGTGGCGGATCACGTCTACCGGCAGGCGGTGACCGCAGCCGGTACAGGGTGTCAGGCAGCCATAGAAGCCGAGCGCTGGCTGGCGGCGCAGGGGATCGAATAGAGGGATCTCCAGCCGGGGACGGGACGATGCTGAGTCTGGCCGAAAAGCACCGCAGCGCCGGTGCCATCATGGGCGAAGCCGGAGGCAAGGAGTTCCCGAGGGCCTACGGGGAGGCTGTCGCGGAGTTCCGCGCGGCGGGAGAAGGCGCGGCGCTGTTCGACCTTTCGCTGCGCGGCAAAGTGGAAGTGACGGGGCCGGATGCCGTGCCGTTCTTGAACGGCATTGTGTCGGCGGATGTCGCCGGACTGGAACCGGGCCGCTGGTGTTTTGCGGCCATCCTGGACACGCGCGGGCGCTACCGGGCAGACCTCCGCATCTTCCGCCTGAAGGACAGAATCCTGCTGGACACTCCTCCGTTTGCCCAGCAGGACGTCCTCCAGATGCTGCTGGAGATGCGCCTTCGCTCGCGCGCCCAGATCCGGGATCTGACGGATGAGCTTGCGCTGCTCAGTCTCCAGGGGCCCCGGGCAAGGACAGTCTGGCACAATGCGGGGCTTGGCGACGCCCCCGGGGAGGGGGCCGTTCTGGAGCTGCCGGATCCGCCTGTGACCGTCGCCGGATACACTGAGACGCCGGCCGGTGGCCTTTGGGTGCACCTCCATGCCGCACGTGCCGTTGCTTTGTGGGACGCCCTGCTCGCTGCGGGGGCGGCACCGTGTGGCCTGGAGACGCTTCGGGTGCTGCGCATCGAAGCGGGTGTCCCGGTGTGGGGGGTGGATATAGACCCGGCGGTCATCCCCATCGAGGCCGGGCAAAAAAGAGCGCTTTGCTTCAGCAAGTGCTATCCCGGGCAGGAGGTGGTTTCGCGCATCCATTTCCGGGGACACGTGAACCGCTATCTGCAGATCTTGCGGGTCCCCTCTGGGGAGATCCCGCCGCCCGGCGCGCGGATCGTTGCCGGAGATCGCGAGGTGGGCGCTGTCACATCAAGCGGGAGGAATGCCTGGACGGGAGAGGTGTTCGCTCTGGGATACGTCCGTCGGCAGACGCTTTTGCAGAAGGATCCTCTGGAGGTGGTCTGGGAAGGTGGGGCAACCGCGGTCAATGCGGAGCCTCTCCCGTATAGCCCGTTGGAGTAGATTTCTGCCGCCGTCCCCGGCTATGCCCTTGGCGAAGACGCCGAATTCAGTCAACATAGCCCGGGGAAGCTCTTCCGCAAGCCGCCATTCCGCGGGAGACCATCGCGCCAAACAATGCCAGATAGAGTCATCACCATCGCCCACAGTCCGGATTCAGACGACGCCTTCATGTTCTGGGCGCTGACGCACGGAAAGATCCCGACGCCCGGCTTCGACTTGCGTTTCGTTCTCGCGGATATCGAGACCCTTAACCGGAGAGCGGAGGAGGGAACTTACGAGGTCACAGCGTTCTCCATCCATGCGTATGCCTACCTGGCGGACCGTTACGCCCTGATGTCCTGCGGAGCCAGTATGGGCGACGGTTACGGCCCCACGCTGGTGGCGCCGCCGGAGAAGGCGGATCTGCCCCTGGAGGAGATGACCATTGCCGTCCCGGGCGAACGGACCACGGCGTTCCTGGCGTTGAAGCTCTTCCACCCCCAGTTCCGCCACGTTGTGTGTCCCTTTGACGAGATCATTGATCGCGTCAAAGCCGGTGAAGCTGATGCAGGCCTGATCATTCACGAGGGGCAGCTAACGTATGAGGATGAGGGCCTCGTCAAGATCGTGGATCTGGGCGAGGAGTGGCTGGAGGAGACAGGACTGCCTCTTCCTCTAGGGGGCAACGGTGTGCGGAGGGATATCCCACCGGACGAGCAGCGGCGGCTGACCGAGCTTCTGCGGCAGTCCATCCAGTATGCGCTGACCCATCGCGAAGTCGCGATGCGCTATGCCGAACAGTTCGGGAGAGGGATGGGCATGGAGCGGGCAGACCGGTTTGTCGGCATGTATGTCAACGAATTGACCCTGGACTACGGTGAGCGAGGCAGGAAGGCGGTGGTCGAGCTTTTGACACGCGCTGCCGAGAAAGGTCTTATTCCGGCCGTGCCGGATATCTCTTTTGTGTGAGGGAGCCTTCCGGATTCTTGACCCCGTGTTTTTGAGGACTGCGGCCCGGACCTCCAGGAGGTCCGGGCCGCTTGACTGATGGTTCTCCTTTTCGGAAGCGAGTCAGGCTTTGCGCCGGAGCGCGGCGATCGCCGCAAGCCCCAGCCCGGCCATAGTCATCGAGAGTGGTTCCGGGATGGGCGCCGGAACGTGCGCCGTGGCCACTCCGCCGTCAATGATCTGCATGGACACCCGAGCCGCAGGCGGCCACGTGGAGACCACCCACAAATAGGATGTCTCGCCGGCGAACAGGCCGTCGCCGTTCGGTGTGGCATCCCAGCTGATCTTGAGCGGGGTGACCCCCTGAGCCACCAGGCTCAGAGGCCCGACGCCGTTGTTCTCATACTGCCCGAACTGCAGCACCGGTCCTACCGTCTTGATGAGCGCAGTGTTCAGGTTGACGGTGATCCTCCCGATGCTGTCCGCGGGGAGCACAAAGTTCTTGGCGTTGACCCGGTACCAGTAGAAGTAGTCGCCCGGGGCTCCGGCCGCCGTTGCGACGGCGTAGCTGACACCGGCCGTGAAGATGGTGTTGTTGAAGTTGTCCAGTCCCAGCACCACCTGCTCCGGACTGAACGTCAGAGCGGCGAAGTCCGCCGCCGTGAACCCGGCCGGAAGTGAGTTGGTCGTCACCTGACCGGTTGCGGACACGGCCAGAAGCGCCGCGGCCATCGCCGACAGCGCCGCGATTCTGAACCCGGTCTTCATAAGCGTTCCCTCCATCCCTTACAGATCTTCAACCGGCGCACCATTGCCGCCC
>JBBFLP010000035.1:0-7315 GCA_037478975.1 Armatimonadota bacterium | reverse complement strand
AGGAGGCAGCCTGCACTGGATCAGGAGTTACGCCCTGCGGCGCAAACCTGCGATCGCGGTCAGACCCAGACCGGCGAGAACCATGGAGATAGGCTCGGGGGCGGGAGCTACCACGCGAGCGGTGCCAACGCCACCGTCAATCAGCTGCATCGAGACGGGAACACCGCCCGGATACGTGCTGACCAGCCAGAGGTAGGTGGTCTCTCCGGCGAACAGACCGTCGCCGTTCGGGGTTGCGTCCCACGACAGCTTCACCGGGGTGATAGGGCCCGCCACCAGGCTATTGGCGCCCACGCCACCATTCTCATACTGCCCGAACTGCAGCACCGGTCCCACCGTCTTGACCAGCGACGTGTCAAAGTTCACCGTCACCCGGCCGATGCTGTCGCCGGGCAGCGCGAACGAGAGTGCCTGCACTTTATAGAAGTAGGCATAGTCGCCCGGATTTGCGGCGATCGAACCGATCGCATAGCTCACGCTGGCGGTGAACTTGGTGTTGTTGAAGTTGTCCAGACCCAGAACCGTCTGGCTTGGACTCCAGACCAACCCTGCAAACTCCGCCGGGGTCATCCCGGAGGGCAGAGAGTTGGTCAGGATCTGCGCTCCTGCCGGAACGGCCATCACGACCGCCGCCAGAAGGGCCAGAACCTTTCCTGCTGCTCGTACTCTCATGCGGATACCTCTCCTTAGCCTATCAGTCCGTCGTCAGATATTGCACCGCGAGCGCACTCCGCCCTGCAAACGGAACCCTGCGCGCCCGTCAGTCTAGTCAAGGGAACCTTTGACCGGAGATGCCCGCTCCGGCGCCCCTTTGCGCCGGACACCTGGCCATGGGAGGGCGAAAGCGCTTCCCACTCGTCCATTCACAGGCTACCCGTCTACAAGTCTACCAGTGGCGAGGTCTTTTTGCAACTCATTTTCGAGAAATCAGGTATTATTACCGTGCCCGGTCACACAGGCCAGGTGCCCACGGCGGGAAATAACCTGTCAATCGTATTTCTCGACGTGGATCCTCTCCGCCGGTGCCCCGATCTCTTTCAGGTACGCGACCGTGGAATCCACCATCTGCGGCGGGCCGCACACGTAGTAAAGCGCATCCGCCACTGCCTCGGTGGGGATGCACTCCTGCAGCATCTGCTTGCTGATGCGGCCCCGGAAGCCATGCCACTCATGACCGTTCACTCGCGTGAGCGTGTGCATCACCCGCAGAGTCTTCAGCTCCTCGTGCAATCCTTCCAGTTCGTCCCGGTAGATCACGTGATCCCACGTCTTAGAGCTGTAAAGCAGGGTCAGCTCGATGTCCAGATTCAGGTCGCGCGCGTAGCGCACCATGCACATCAGCGGGACCACTCCGCTGCCGGCTCCCACCAGCACCAGGCGGTTGCCCATTCCCTGCTTGAAGATAAACTTCCCGTACGGCCCCATCATCTGCAGGGGCATCCCCTCCCACGCGTGGTCACAGAGGTATCGTGACAGACGTCCCTCGTCCATCTTGCGGATGGTGACGTCCACATAGCCCTTGCGGGTCGGCGGATTGGCGATGGAGTATGCGCGGCGTATGCGGCGGTCTCCGGGGATGTCGCAGGCGATGGTAACAAACTGCCCGGGATCGAAATCGAACGACTCCGGCACCGGTCCCAGCCGGAAAGTCTTCACTTCCGGGGTCTCGCGGATGATCTTCTGTATGGTCACGTCGAACGACTGAGGCATCGCCAGTTCGGAAGGGTCTCCCTTTAGTCTGCCCACTCCGCTACGATTGGCAGAGCGGAATGTAGACTTATTGTAGCGAAATAGTCAGATATGCGCTACCCCCGCCAACTTCAGGGAGAGAAATAATGGCCGTCCGGATGGTGAAACACCAGCGCGGAGACGGAGGACTCGGGTTGCATCATGCATCCTTCCGTCAGAACCACCCCGATCTTCCCTTCAGGCCTCAGGATGCGGAAGAGATCCGCCTGGTGCTCGATCTGCGGGCACGCCGGATAGCCGAAGCTCAAGCGGATGCCCCGGTAACGCGTCTTGAACAGATCCGCCTGAGTGAATCCGGGCGGGTCCGGGAAACCCCAGTCCGCCCTCATCCGCCGATGGACCCACTCCGCTGTGGCCTCCGCCAGCTCGATGGCCACGGAAGACAGGATGTGCGAGTCCAGCAGCCGCCCCTCATCTTTCCAGCGCGCCGCCACCGGCGCCGGATCCGGTCCGGCAGTGGTCACGAACAGCCCCAGGTGGTCTCCGCCCCGATCTCTGGGCCGCAGCCAGTCTGCCGCGCAGGCAAACGGCTCCCTCTTCTGGCGCGGAAACTGCCAGCGTGCCAACTCATCCCCCGTCCGGGGATCTAGTATGATAATGAAATCTCCCTCGCCAAATGCCGGCAGCCAGCGCCACAGCGCCCGGGGCCGCAGGATCCCCATCCGGGCCGCCTCCTGAATGACCGCCTCTACCTGTGCCTTCAGCTCCTGCGCCCGCGTATTCTCCGGGTCCTCCAGCGCGCGCGCCGTGTTCTTCAGGCCAAGATACTTACCAAAGAGCATGATCCGGTTCAGCAGGGGAAGCACTTCGTCCAGCGGGATGCCGTGCTGCAGATGCTCCTCCAGATCCGGTGGTTCTGGAACGTCAACTTCACGCCATCCCCCGGCGGCCTTTGCGGGCGCATCGTTCACTTCGGGAGCATCGTCTGCGCCGGCCCGGGCGCGCTGGAGGTCTCGCTCCAGCTCTGCAAGCAGCGCTGGACGCTCCGCCTCGTCCATCAACCGGTTGGCGATCTGCAGCCCGTGCATCGCCTCTCCAGCATAGAACACGGGGCCGTCGTAGTTCGGGGCGATCTTCGTCAGGGTGAAGTTCTTCGTCAGAGCCGCTCCCCCCACCAGCAGCGGCACGTTGATTCCGGCGTCGCGCAGATCCTCCGCGGTGACCACCATCTGCTGAGCGCTGCGAACCAGCAGTCCCGAAAGCCCGATGAAGTCCGGGTTGTGCTGCCGCGCAGCCTCGATCAGCGTTTCCGGCGGCACCTTGATTCCCAGATTGATGACCTCGTAGCCGTTGTTGGACAGGATCATGTCCACCAGGTTCTTGCCGATGTCGTGGACGTCTCCCTTGACGGTGGCGAGAAGCATCTTCCCTTTGGACGCCGCCGCGGCCCCGGGCTCCATGAAGCGGCGCAGATAATCCACCGCGAACTTCATCGCCTCCGCGGATTCCAGGACTTCGGCCACGATCATCCGGTTATCCGCGAACAGCTTGCCGACCTCGTCCATCCCCTTCATCAGCGGGCCGTTGATGATCTCCATCGGAGACATCCGCGTCAAAAGCTCGTCCAGAGCCGCTTCCAGGCCGGTTCGCCGGCCGTCCAGCACAGCGCGGGCCACACGCTCCTCGGCAGACAGGCTGGCAAGCTCATCCTCCCGCTGTGTCACGCGGGCTTCCCTGAAAAACGCGGCAAATGCGGCCACGGCATCGGGGGTGCGCTCGTAGATCAGGTCCAGCGACAGACGGATCTCATCCTCGCTGAGCTGAGCGTAGCGCTTCAGGCCGGCCGTGTTCACTATGGCCATATCCAGTCCGGCCTCCACATTCTCGTGCAGGAAGACCGAGTTCAGCACCTCACGGCCGGCCGGCGGCAGCCCGAAGCTGACGTTAGAGATCCCCAGCACCGTGAACGTTCCCGGGAAAAGCTTTTTCAGCGCCCGGACGCCCTCCACGGTCGCCTTGGCGGCTCCGCGGTAGTTAGGGTCGCCCGTCCCTGCCGGGAACACCAGCGGGTCGAAGATGATCTCTCCCGGGTCAATATCGTACTTCTCCGTCAGCAGATGATAGGCGCGGCGGGCGATCTCCACCTTCCGCTCCAGTGTGACGGCCATCCCGGCTTCGCGATCCTCGTCTATCAACCCCACCACCAGAGCCGCCCCGTAGCGCCGCGCCATCGGGCAGACCTGCTCGAACCTTTTCTCACCCTCCTCCAGGTTGATAGAGTTGATGACAGGCTTCCCGCCGATTCTCTGCAGCGCCGCAAGGATGACCTCCGGGTCCGTGGAGTCTATCATCACCGGCACCCGGACCTTGCGCAGGAGCGGATTCAGCACCATCAGCATATCGTGCTTCTCGTCCCGGTCCGGGTCGGCAGTGCATACATCCACCACGTGAGCGCCCCGCGCCACCTGCTCCTTGCCGATCTCCGCTGCGGCTTCGTACTGCCCTTCTGCGATGAGCTGACGGAATTTGCGGCTGCCGATGACGTTGGTGCGTTCGCCCACGAAGATGGGCCGCGTGATGTCGTCCAGCAGCAGTGGCTCGGCTCCGGCCAGCGCGGCGCGCACGGCCCGGGGCGCAGGCGTCCGGGGGGAATATTCCGCAGCCACGTCGGCGATGGCCCGGATATGTTCCGGCGTAGTCCCGCAGCACCCGCCGGCCAGGTTCAGGAATCCGTGGGACGCCAGGCGCCGGAATGCTGCCCGGAAATCCTCCGGTCCCTGGTCATACCTGCCTTCGGTATTTGGCAGTCCGGCGTTCGGGACACAGGCGACGGGCAGATGACACACGGACGACAGCGTCCGGATGTGGTCCGTCATCAGGTCCGGTCCGGTGGCGCAGTTCATTCCGATATACAGCAGATCCTGGCCTGCGAGGGTGTAGTAGAGGGCTTCGATGTTCTGACCGGCCAGCATTGTGCCGTTCATCTCGATGGTGACCGACACAGCGATGGGCGCGTCTCTGCCGGCCTCCTTCCGCGCCAGGTCCAGGCCGATCAGCGCCGCCTTCACGTTCACGGTGTCCTGCTGGGTCTCCAGCAGCAGATAGTCCGCCCCGCCCAGTAGCAGCCCCAGCGCCTGCTGGCGGTAGCATTCCACCAATTCATCGAAGGTGACCCCGCCGGTCACCGTGATGGCGCGGTTGGTCGGTCCGATGGAGCCGGCCACCCAGATGCTGTGGTCAGGTCCGGCGGATTCGATGGCCTTCCGGGCGATCTCCGCTGCACGGCGGTTCACCTCTATCGTCTCGCCTTCCAAGCCGTACTCCGCCAGCACGAGAGGCGAGCCGTTGAAGCTGTTTGTCTCGATGATCCGGGCGCCGGCTCCGATGAATGAACAGTGAACCTGTTCCACCAGGTGTGGGGCGAACAGGTTCAGCGCTTCGTTGCAGCCGAAGCGCGCCTCGCCCCCGAAATCCTCCGCCGATGGGGCGAGGGCTTCCAGCGAGGTGCCCATTGCTCCGTCCAGCACCAGGATGGAGCGGGCAAGATGTTCTTTCAGTTCGGTGATTGCGTCCAGTGCGTTCCTGTCTCCCGATCTTCCCTCACAGGGACGCAGTCCGGTGGGGATATTGTCTCAGTGGAGCGCCTGCATGACCGCTTCCGCCGTCGCATGGTTGCCGAACGGCGGCATCAGATAGGCTCCCTGAGTCACCTCCTTCGCTTTTGAAAGGAAGTTCTGCGCCGTCTCGATGCCGTATCTGCGCGCGTCCTCGTCAGCCAGTCCGGCGATTGTCCGCCGGATGTCATCTGGAATAGAGATGCCCGGGACTTCGTTCTGCATGAACTCCGCGTGACGCGAGCTTCTAAGCGGCAGGATCCCCACCAGAAGCGGCAACCCGTGCCGTCCCACGTCGCGGACCGCCACTTCTAGAGTGCGTTCATCGAAAATGGGCTGTGTGTAGACGCACTGAGCTCCCTCCGCCACCTTCCGCGCCAGCCGCTCCCGCTCCAGCTCCTGATCCGGCGCGAGAGGGTTGTACGCAACCGCGATCAGGAAATGCGTCTTCTCCACGATTGTGTTGCCCCCGAGATCCTGCCCCTGGTTGAACAGGTTCAGGATCCGCACCAGGCCGATGGAGTCCACATCGAAGACGGAACTGGCTGTGGGATAGTCCCCGATCTGCGCCGGGTCGCCCGTGATGGCCAGGATGTTTCGCAGTCCCAGTGCATGACACCCCAGAAGGTCCGCCTGGATGGCCAGCAGGTTCCGGTCGCGGCAGCAAAAGTGCATCATCACGTCAATCCCCACCCGTTCCTGGATGAGGTGGGAGACTGCCATCGGGTTCATCCTGAGCCGCGCCCGGGCTCCGTCGGAGATATCAATGCAGTCCGCCCCGGCGTTCTTCAGACTCTGTGCGCCCAGCAGCACCTTCGAGATATCCGCTCCCCGTGGCAGGTCCAGCTCTACGGTCACCACATATTTCAGCCCCAGCTTCTTCGCCAGACTGGAGCGCTCGTCAATCTCGATCTCTTCCCGGAGCGCCTCCCGGGGGGCTTCCCGGACTGCGCTCACAGAAGCCGCTGCAGGTTTCATCCCCTGCACGGCCTCCGCCACCGCGCGGATGTGCGCCGGAGTGGTTCCGCAGCAGCCGCCTATGATGACCGCTCCGGCCTCCGCCAGCAGACGCCCGTAGTGGCCGAAATACGCGGGCGTCAGGTCATAGTGGATGCGCCCGCCCACCAGCTGCGGTAGTCCGGCGGTAGGCATGGCGCAGATCTTCAGACCGTCCACCGATGCCATCTGGCGCACGATGCCGAGCATTCTCTGGGGGCCCACGGTGCAGTTGGACCCGGCCACATCCACACCGAGCTCCCGCATCCGCTCTGCCACCCGCGCCGGAAGCCCTTCCTCCAGGGTCTCACCGTCTTCAATGAAGGTCTTGTGAGCGATGACCGGAATTCCTGGCGCAATGTCACGGACCGCCCGGATAGCGAGCTCCAGCTCGTTCATATCGGCGAACGTCTCCAGCAGGAAGACGTCCACGCCTTCATCCGCCAGAGCCGAGATCTGTTCCCTCAGCGACGCGTCCGCATCCTCAAGGGTGATGCGGCCGATGGGCGCAAGCGGCTTTCCTGCCGGTCCGACAGCTCCGGCGACAAACGCTTTGCCGTCCGCGGCCTCGCGCGCCAGCCGGACCGCGGCGCGGTTGATATCCTCGACACGGTCCTCCAGCCCGAACTGCGAAAGCTTGAAGCGGTTCGCGCCGTAGGTGTTGGTCTCGATAAGCTCCGCTCCGGCGGCGATATATTCCCGGTGGATGGCCAGGACATCGGCCGGGTGGGTCAGACAGGCGTAGTCATAGGAGTGCTCAAAAGTAATGCCCCGCTCCGAAAGGAGCGTGCCCATGGCTCCATCAGCAACCAGAATACGGTCTTGCAGTGTCTCCAGAAAGTTCATGGGGAGAGGCAGGCCGGCAGGTCTATGAAGGACCGGCCCTTCACATTGCGTATACACGATTGCGCGAAATGCTCGCAATCACGGCAAGGGGGAGTTCCGCGGAAGGGTAGGGCGTTTGCCGTAACGGCGGGCAGTGCCGGGCCCGCCGTTACGGAGGAGTAAGACGTCAG
>JBBFLP010000034.1:0-16424 GCA_037478975.1 Armatimonadota bacterium | reverse complement strand
ACGGTGTGTATGCGGTCAACGGACGCTTCAATGGAGTCCTCTTGAGAGGAGCCGCCAACGTCGGGGTGCGTCCCACTGTGGGAGGCGGCCCGCGCGGTCTGGAAGTCCACCTGGTGGGCTTCCGTGGCGAGCTCTACGGCAATCAGCTGGAGGTGCGTTTCCTGGAGCGGCTGCGCGACGAGAAACGTTTCTCCAGCCTGGACGAGCTGGCCGCTCAGATCCGGCAGGATGTCGCGCGGGCTCTTGAGGTGCCGGACTGCCTTGAGGCGGAGGCTGCCGCCTCTGCCGCCGTTCACGCCTCCCCGTGAAACTCACCCCTGCCAGCCTCCGGGACACATCCTCATTACCGGACGCTCCGGTCTGGGTGGTGGTCGGCGCCGAGGATCTCGCCCGCCGGCAGGCCATGGATGCCATCGCCGGACATTACCTGGATCCTGCTCTGGCAGAGTTCGACCACGATCGCCTTGAGGGTGAGTCTCTGGACGCGGCAAGGGTGCTTGCTGCCTGGCAGACCGTTCCGCTTGCTTCGCGGAGAAGAGTGGTCACCGTCAGCCGGGTGGAGGAGGCCCCGGCCGCGGAGCTCCAGAAATTGACTCAGGCCATCTCCACACCCTGCGAGCGGGGCTGCCTGATTCTGGAACTGCGCTCCGACGAGGGCAAGGACGTCAAAGCCTTGCTGAAAGCTGCCGATGCCGCCGGGGTAGTGGTGACGTGCTCGGCGGCAAAAGCCGACGATGCCCGCTCGTTCCTGAAGGATGCCGCGGCACGGGCTGGCGTCCGCCTGGAGCCAGCGGCGGCGGAGGAGATGCTGCGCAGGCTGGGAAGCGACCTCTGGCAACTGGAGAGCGAGCTCCGCAAGCTGGCGGATTACGTCTGGCCGGGCCAGTCCATCGGACGGCAGCACGTGGACACGATGATCCCCGCCCCGCCCGAAGACCGCGTCTTCGCCATGATAGACGCGGTGTGCGAAGGTTCGGCCAGTGAGGCATTGCGGATGCTGCGAGATCTCTTCCTGCTGGCCGACGACGAACGCTCGGCCGCGCACCGCACGCTGGCGCTGCTGGCGCGGCACTTCCGGCTGCTGTGGCAAGCCAGAAGCCTCCGCGACGCGGGGTTTTCGTTTCAGGATGCCTCGGCCATGCCCGCCGGGGCGGAGAGGTTCCTCCTGCCATCCCCCAACCTCCAGGATGTCCTGAAACGCCAGGCGTTTCTGATGCGCAAGTTCGCCGCTCAATCCCGGAGGTTCGGCCTGAAGCGTCTCGCTACGGTCTTCGAGATCCTTACGGAGACCGACCTTGCGCTCAAGGGATACGCTCCTTCGGCGGGCAGTCCGCAGGCGGATCTTGAGATGTGTCTCACACGGATCGCCATGGCTGCCCGGTCCCCGGCAAAAGCGGGGCCAGGGTCCGCCTGACGGCCAAACCCCGGCCCGCACATCCTCGAAAGCCCGGAAACCGGCTCCGCTTTTACTGATTCTGCTGAGACGCCGCCTTGTTCGCCTGCTTCATCAGGCGCGACTTGCGCCGCGCGGCGGCATTCTTGTGAATGATGCCCTTCTGCGCCGCGCTGTCAATGACGCTGGCGGTGGCACTGATCAGCTCGGGAGCCTTCTCCGTGCCGAACGCTGCCCTCGTCTTCTTGACGAAGGTCTTGATCTTGGACTTCCAGCTGAGATTGCGCAGCCTGCGCTGTCTGGACTTCTTGACGTCTTTGATGACTGACTTGATATTGGGCAACGGCGCTGTTCCTCGTGCTTGATTACTGGAATTCTAAAGCCTACCAGACAGGGATGATATCACAGCCCGCCGCGGCGGCGCAAGGTGGCGTATTTCCCTTGATATCGCGGGGCTCTTGGGATATAATCGGCAGTGCCCCGCGCGTTTCCTCACGCCGCGGGAATGGAGCGCGGCGGAGTAGCTCAGTTGGTCAGAGCACACGGCTCATACCCGTGGCGTCGCCGGTTCGAGTCCGGCCTCCGCTACTTTCCTCTCTCCTTTCGTTACCACACAGACGCGGGACTGCCCGCGTTCGCGCCTTGCCGCTCCTCGCCTGTTCGCGGGGAGGATTCGTCTCCCACGGTCTCTAAGCCTGCCGGGGCAGCCGTCCCGGAAAGGAGTCGAGAGGATCATGCCGGAAGTGCCGGAGCGCTGGCGCTGGTTCGCTGAAGGCCGCTACGGTCTGTTCATCCACTGGGGTCCATATTCTATGTGGGGAAGGGGAGAGCAGGTGCTGTTGCGCGAGCGCCTGGACCAGGCGGATTACGAACGCCAGTCCTGTCTGTGGAACCCTGAACGCTACGATCCTCGCGAGTGGGCGCGTGTGGCGAAGCGGGCCGGAATGAGATACGCCGTCCTGACCAGCCGCCACCACGATGGCTACTGCCTGTGGGATTCCAGGCTGACCGACTATACCAGCGCCGCTCAGGCTCCCGGCCGCGACTTTGTCCGGGAATATGTGGAGGCGTTCCGGGCGGAAGGGTTGCGCGTTGGACTTTACTACTCCTTCATGGACGCCCGCATCCCCGCTTTCTGGGAAGGTCCCGCAGGGCTGCCGGAGGAGTGGGAAGCGTTCCGGGAATACATCCACGGCCAGGTCCGAGAGCTGCTGACCGGATACGGCAAAATAGACGTGTTCTGGTTCGACGGGGCCTGGCCCCGCTCGCAGTCCGAGCTACAGAGCCGGGAGCTTGTGGAGATGATGCGCGCTCTCCAGCCGGATATCCTGATCAACAACCGGCTGGGGCACGTAGAGGCCGCAGCTGCCGGCGATGAGGAAGCCGTCGAGGACGCCGGTCTGGCGGCTGAACTGGGCGACTTCGGCACGCCGGAGCACAGGATCGTGGCGGAAGACCGCCTGTGGGAATCCTGCCAGGTCAGCACACAGCGACTCTGGGGGTACACCATCGGGGAGCGATGGCGCAACACCGACCATCTGCTGTCCTTTCTGGTGGAGGCGGCGGTCAAGGGTGGCAATCTTCTGCTGAATGTGGGCCCGAAGCCGGACGGAACATTCCCTCCGGAGTTCGTTGAGCGGGCTACGGCCATCGGCGAGTGGCTAAAGGTGCACGGAGAAGCCATCTACGGGCGTGGATCCGGCGATGTCACAGAGTTCGTGACCTACGGCTGGCAGACCGTGCGCGGGAACAATCTTTATCTGATCATCCGCTTCTGGGACGGACGCGACACCCTCACGATGCCCGGTTTGAAATCCCGCGTTCAGCGTGCGGTGCTGCTCACTACGGGACAGGATCTGGAGGTCAATCAGAGCCGTGACTACCTGACGCTCAGGGGACTGCCTGCCAGGCCGCCCACGGACCTGTTCCCCGTCATCCGGCTGGAGTGCGACGGGGAGCCCGAGGCGTGGGACTGGGCAAGGGGCCGTCTCTGGAAATACGACCCGCACATCAATACGGAGTGGGCCGCCGCCCGTGGGCGCACGGTATGGGTGGGAAAGTAAGCCGCGCGGCTGTCAGTTTCCGCGCGGCCCCAGCACGATAAGCGCTGCTCCTGCCAGACAGACAGCCGCACCAGACAGGTCCCAGACATCGGGACGGGTCTTCTCCACCGTCGCCAGCCACACCAGCGACGCGGCGATATAGATCCCCCCGTAAGCTGCGAACGTCCGCCCTGCGAAGGCCGGTTCCGTGCGGGTCAGCGCGAATGCGAAGAACAGAAGCGCTGCGATTCCGGGAATGAGCCAGAGCGGGCTTTTCCCCAGCCTCAGCCACATCCAGAACGTGAAGCAGCCCGCGATCTCGGAGAATGCCGCCAGTGCATACCACAGAAATGAGGTCATCCCGATCCTCCGGCCAGATACCGGTCATAGACTTCAGGACGCCGATACCCCCAGCCCATCCAGCCCAAAGGGTCGGCGTGGATCTTCTCGCGAAGACACCCCACCGGCAGATCAAGCACTCTGACACCCGGCTCCGGTCCCATCTGATAGAGCAGCTGGCCACCCGGCCCCACGGTGAAACTGCCGCCGTTGAAGCGGAGGCCGTGATTCACCACGGTGATGAACACTTCGTTCTCCGCGGCCCGGACGCGGGTGACCATCTCGTTATCCGCTTCATTTGCCTGCCGCCACATGCTCCAGGTCCCCGTAGCAAGCGGGCACGCGATCAACTCTGCCCCCATCGCCCGCAGGCAACGGACACTCTCCGGAATCTCGCGGTCGAAGCAGATCATTGCGCCCACCCGCACAGCAGTCTCACGATACGGGCGCTCCGAAACATAGAATGTATCCCCGGGAGTGAAGCATCCTTCGTGGTGAATGCTTTCAAAGGGGCGGCAGTGGACTTTGCGATAGACCCAGAGCATCTCTCCTTCCCGGGAGATCAGTGCCGCCGAGTTGTGGATGCGTCCTTCTTCGCCCAACTCCGCGAACCCCAGCACGATGTCCATCCCGAAGCGCCGGGCAACCTCCGCGACGGCTCGAACTCTGGGATGATCGGCGGGGACGGCGGCCGCGCGCAGGGATGCCGGGTAGTCCTCCACCTCGTGAAAACCGTATCCGTGGAACACGCACTCCGGCGTGACGGCGATCTCCGCATTCTGCCGGCCAGCTTCCTCAAGCGCTTCCAGCGTGCGGGAGAAGTTGCCCTCCACGTCCCATACTTGCGTGCGCACCTGGCACATAGCCAGGCGCACTGAAGGATATCTCCTGTCAAAGATCTCGGGGGCAGGCAATGATCGAGGCTCCTGTTCTTCTGTATGTCTGGTTTTGTCAGGCCGTGCTGCTGGGGATCCCGGCGGAGTCAGCGCGGCCTGCGGATGTCCGAATACACGGTGCGGGCAACCACCTCTCCGACGGCTTTCAGTGACTCCGGGCTGCACTTGTCAGGAGTATCATCCAGCGTGTGCCAGTATGCGTAGTCGAAAGAGATCAGATCCACCGTAGGGATTCCCGCACGGATGAGCGGGATGTGGTCGTCCAGGATCTGCGGCCCCGGCTCGTCCGGGAACACTTTTTCCAGTCCTGCTTCCCGCGCGTGGCGGTAAATGGCGTCCATCAGCCAGGGCGCGGCCTGCTCCGAGTTCACCTCCCGCGGGATACGCAGATCCTTCGCGCCCACCATGTCCAGAAGGATGCCGTATTCCACGTCCTGTCCCACGTCCTTCAGCACGGCGCGCCATTGCCGCGCGAACTCCGTGGAGCCGAGAAGCATGTCCTTCACGTCTTTTCCGAAGTCCTCACCGTCGAAGAAGATCACGACCACAGTAACCGGCGGCTTTTGCGCCCGGAACAGATGTCCCAGCTCCAACAGCGCCGCCACCCCTGATGCGCCGTCGTTAGCTCCCGGGATGGGTTTTGCGGCTCTGGCAGGGTCGGTCTCTTCATCGGCGAACGGACGGGTGTCCCAGTGCGCGCAGAGGATGACGATGCGATCCGAAGCTCCCGGATAGACTGCAAAGACGTTTGTGAAGGTGATATCTTTGCCGCCGTAGCGCCGGGTGAAGCTCTGGGTGAAGACGCGGTCCGCCGTCTTAGCGGCTTCCTGTTTCATCCACTCCAAGCACCGCCGGTGGCCTTCGGAACCCGGATTGCGCGGCCCGAAGGAGACCTGCTTCTCCAGATATGCGAAAGCGCGCTCCGCGTCGAAGGCGTAGCGGAACTCCGGAGTTACGTTCTCTTCTGCGCTTTTCCCCGGTCCGGTGTTCGAGCCGCACCCGGCCAGCGCCGCTACCAGCAGCACAGCCAGCAGCAGAAAGAGCCGGCCTCCGGCGCCCGGAGCCCATCGGAGCTGTCCGGCCGCCCTCACGACGCCCGCCTGATGCGTCCCTCAGTGGTGTAGAGGGAGTAGTCGGGTTTAATTCCGGCGAAGGCCTCCAGCGCGGAGCCAAGCGTCCCGAACCCGTCGCGCGCGGGCTTGGTGTCACCCCATACCCGGAAGTAGCCCAGCCCTCCGGCAGCCAACCCGGCCGGCATGGCCACGCGGTACACCCGGGCGTCTTCCAGGGGCGTTTGCCCTGCCTTGACGTCCACCACCCGGCTCATGGGTGGACGGCTGAGGTCGTACTTCACCAGTAAGCCGGATAACTGAAGGAATCCACGGTTGGGTTTGGGCGCAAGGGAAACGCTTCGCTCCAGCGCCTCGCGGATCTGCGCTCCCGTCAGGCCCAGTACCGATATCGCCTCCTCCGGGTCCACCACAGTGGACGAAAGCGTCTCCGGTGAGATGTCAGCCACGCGCAGGTCCACCGCGCGCAGCGTGCCGGCTGGTATAAGGGCGATCTCTGCCCCCGCCGAGCGCCTTACAGCGTCCGCCACCAGATTGCCCAGACCCGTCTCGGACACGTCACTGCCCTTGCCGGAGATAACCTGTCCCTCCGAGGCCGCCGCCAGCGACGCCGTCATCAGACTGAGCGCCGCGGCCAGCCTCAGCATTGCCGAAGTGTACCGGTATCCGTTCCGGGTCTGCATCGCAGGTCTCCTTACTTGATGCCAGCCCGCAGGCCAGCCTCGATCAGCTCGTCTATCTCGCCGTCCATAACGGCTTCCACATTGCTGGTTTCCGCCTCTGTCCGGTGGTCCTTCACCATCTGGTAGGGCTGGAAAACGTAGCTGCGGATCTGGTTGCCCCATTCGATCTTCCGCTGTTCGCCGCGCAGCTCCGCAAGCCGGGCCTCCTCCTCCTGCCGTTTCAACTCCCATAGTTTAGACGCCAGGATCCTCATCGCCACTTCGCGGTTCTGATGCTGGCTGCGCTCGTTCTGGCAGCTTACCACGATCCCAGTGGGAATATGCGTAATGCGCACGGCGGAGTCGGTCTTGTTGACATGCTGTCCGCCCGCTCCGCTGGAACGGTAGGTGTCTATGCGAAGATCGTCCGGGTTGATCTCGATCTCCGGCCCTTCGGTTATCTCGGGCACCACGTCCACGGAGGCGAAGGAAGTGTGCCGCCGGGCGTTGGCGTCGAACGGCGAGATGCGCACCAGCCGGTGGACGCCGCGCTCCACCTTCAGATACCCGTAGGCCAGGGGCCCTTTCACCAGGATGGTGGCGTTCCGGATGCCGGCCACCTCTCCTTCGACTTCATTCAGCACCTCCACCTGATAGCCTTTGCGCTCCGCCCAGCGGGTATACATCCTCAGGAGCATGGCGGCCCAGTCACAGCTTTCCGTGCCGCCGGCTCCGGCGTTTACCTCCAGAATGGCGTTCGCGTCATCGTGCGGGCCGGAGAGGAATGTCTGCATCTCGAAGGAATCCAGCTCCGAGACCACGCGCCGGAGCTCCTCCTGGAAGTTCTCCTGCTCCGCCTCGTCGCCGGACTCACGTACCAGCTCGGCCAGAACTTCCAGATCCTCGATGCGCGATATGATATTGCGGTAGGGCTCGACGACGCTCTTCAGCTTCGCCAGCTCCGTCATCGCCTTTTGCGCCGCCTCCGGATCGTCCCAGAACCCGGGCTCGCCGCTCTGGCGCTCTAGATCTTCGATCCGTTCCGCTTTACCGCGGACGTCAAAGATGGTCCGCGATCTGTTCGAGCCGCTTTCGCAGCTCTTCGATCTCGCGGCCGGCTTCCTGCAACAGCATGCCGTTTTCCTCCTGTTGTTTTGCCGGGGGATTGTACCACCGGCCAGCCTCCTCAGTCGAGGACAGCCTTCTCTCGCAGGGATGACGCCACTTCCGCGCGAACTCCATCCGGAGAGGAGGTCGCCCGATATGACCAGCCGAGAGCGTGTCCTGCGCTGCCTGTCCTTCCAGGGTCCGGATCGCATCCCGATGGCGCTTCCTGATCCGTTTCCGAACGATCTGTGTCTGGCCGGGGTGACGCCGGATCCGGATTGGAGACCCTACCGGACCTGGGAGATGGAGAACGGTGCCCAGTGGGAGGACGAGTGGCACAACGTATGGCGGCGTCTTGACACCACCCGGGGCGGAGAGGTCATCGAGGGAGCCCTGAAGGACTGGGCCGACCTGGACAGCTACGTCTTTCCGCGCTTCGATCTGCCATCCCGCTATGAGCACGCCGCCCGGACCTTCGCGGAGCACCCCGACCGGTATCACCTGGGGATGCTACCGGGCTTTCCCTTCGCCATCATGCGCTACCTGCGGAGGATTGACATCTTTCTGACGGATCTTCTGCTGGAACGGGAGAACGTGGAGCGCCTGAACCGCCGGGTCATCGCCATGCTGAAGCGTTGTATGGATCAATGGGCCGCGGCAGGCGCGGACGGGGTGTTCTTTGCGGAGGACTGGGGTACGCAGGAGCGGCTGCTGGTATCCCCCGCGCTCTGGCAAGATCTCTTCCGCCCCGGCTTCGAGGAGCTCACCGGGCACGCGCGGTCGCTTGGCCTGCACGTGTGGATGCACTCCTGCGGCTACATCCGCGACATCATCCCGTCGCTGCGCGATATCGGCATCTCCGTGCTGCAGCTCGATCAGCCCACTCTCAGCGGGATAGACTGGCTCCGGGAGACGGTGGGCGGCCGGGTGGTCATCTGGTCGCCCGTGGACATTCAGAGAGTGCTTCCCACCGGCGATCGCGATCTCATCCGCGCCGCCGCGCGGGAGATGATCCAGAAGCTGGGCCAGGGCGGCGGATTCATCGCCGGTCACTACGGCGACCTGCGAGGCATCGCTGTTGAACCGGAGTGGCAGCGATGGGCGTGCGAAGCGTTCGTGGAGTTTGCGGAGGAGGGGGCCTCCTGACGGCGCAACCGCGCCGAGCCGTTTGACACACGTCGAGGGCGCGAATACAATCCCTTTGCAGCAGCGTTGGCCGAGCCGTGGCCGCCTGTACACTTCCGCCCATGTATCAACTCGTGGTCCAGGTCAGCTTCTGTGGAGCCCATTTCCTTCGCGATTACGAAGGGCCGTGCGCCAACCTGCACGGCCACAACTATCGTGTGGAAGCGCGCGTCAGCGGTTCTCAGCTGGACAGGGCCGGGATGCTGGTGGACTTCAAACGGGTGAAGCAGTTGCTGGAGGACATCGTCCGCCCGTTCGATCACCGGGTCACGAACGAAGTCCCTCCTTTCGACGAGATGAACCCCACTGCGGAGAATATGGCGCGCTTTGTGTACGACAGACTGACGGAAGCGGTACGGCCGCTCGGGTTGAAGGTGGACTCGGTCGGCATCTGGGAGACGGAGAAGTATGGAGCCTTCTACTCTCCCGGTGAATGACTCCCGGCCTCTGGCAGGCACGCAGGAGCGCACGGCTCACATTGTGGAGGTCTTCTCCAGCATCCAGGGGGAGGGACCGCACGCCGGGCGGAGGCACATCTTTCTGCGTTTCTTTGCCTGCAACATCCGCTGCGCCTACTGCGACACACCGGAGTCGCTCAGCGGGCGGCCTCCGGCTCTGCTGGAGCAGACGCCCGGGGCGGGTGATTTCGAGCGGCGCGGCAATCCATTGCCCCTGGACGAAGTGTCGGCGGCGGTGCTCCGGCTGGCCCGGAGTCCCCACGACGCTGTCAGTCTGACCGGCGGCGAGCCACTTCTGCAGGATGAGTTCCTCTGTTTGCTCATTCCGCGCCTGCGCGAAGCTGGTTTACGGATCTACCTGGAGACCAACGGCACACTTCCCGGCAGGCTTGCGCGAGTGATCTCTCTGGTGGACACCGTGGCGATGGATCTCAAGCTGCCCCAGACCCTGCAGGACGGGCGGGGCTGGTCCGCGGAACACAGGGACTTCCTGAGGATTGCCCTGGCCAGAGAAGTGTTCTGCAAAATGGTGCTGCCGCCCTCACCCGAGCTGACGCAGGTACGGCGGATGGCGGAGGTGGTGGCATCGGTCTCGCGGGATGTGCCCTTCATCATCCAGCCGGTCACACCGTTTGGAAGCATCCTGCAGCCTCCGTCGGCCGGCGATATCCTCGGCGCATACGAGGCTGCCCGCGCTGTCCTGCCGGATGTCCGGGTCATTCCTCAGACCCACAGGATGATGAACCTGCGATGAGCGCGGAGAATGTTTCCCGCCCACCGGCGGTCTGCCTTGTCTCGGGTGGCCTGGACAGCGCTACCGCCGCCGCGATTGCTCGCAGCCGGGGGTTCGAGATCTATGCCCTCTCGTTCGACTACGGTCAGCGCCATCGCAGGGAACTGGACGCTGCCCGGGCCGTGGCCGAATCCCTTGGCGCCGCGCAGCACCTGGTGCTCAGCTTCGACCTCCGCCTCTGGGGAGGCAGCGCTCTCACATCGGGCATAGACGTGCCGGCAGGCCGCAGCCCGGAAGATATGGCCAGGGATATCCCCGTCACGTACGTTCCCGCGCGGAATATCATCTTCCTCAGCTTTGCGCTGGCCTGGGCCGAGACTCTGGAAGCCCGGCATATCTTCATCGGAGCGAACCAGCTGGACTATTCCGGTTACCCGGACTGCCGGGAGGAATTCCTGCGCGCGTTCGAACACATGGCCGCACTGGGAACGAAGGCGGGGGTGGATGGCAGGCCTGTGAAAATTGAAGCCCCTCTGGTGCATATGTCCAAGGCCGACATCATCCGGGAAGGGGCGCGCCTGGGAGTGGACTTCGGCCTGACATGGAGCTGCTACCTTGGCGGTGAGCGCCCCTGTCAGCAGTGCGACAGCTGCATTCTGCGGGCGAGGGGCTTTCAGGAGGCCGGACTAGCGGATCCGTTGCTTGCAGGCTGAACTCCGCGCCTGTTACAGCAGCTGGTTCCGCTTGATGATGAAGCTCTTCTCCAGCATCCGGACGCCGTTGCGCACAACCAGATACTTCTGATCCGCCAGCCCTTCGCCCTTGAATCCGATGACATCCTGCACGAAGTCCGGGGCGGTCAACGGATTGAAGGTGAAGGTCATCACGTATTCCTCGGCCTTCAGCGGGTAGATGGTGACGTCGCGCTCTATGTCAATGGTCCGGCTGAAGCGGCCGTCCTTCACATAGAGGTCGTCAATCAGAATGGTCTGATTGGTGTCTATGTCCCAGGAGAACTTCTGGAACTGCTGCTCCTTAAAATCCTTGTCCCGGAGCACCAGGCGCACCCGCGCGCCCGTCGGAAGGTCCAGTGTGCCGAAGACCCGGAACTTGCGTGGGCCAAGAAACTGCCACTGAGCCTCGAACTTGGCATCTTTCAACGGCTTCAGACGCGAGCGCTCCTCTTTCTCGCGCAGCAACTGGTTCAGGTTGTTTCGCGCTACGTCCACCATCACCTGTTCGCCGGGATCGCCGGATTCCCGGACATAGCGCTCATTGTCTCTGATGTTCTGCCGCCACTGTTCGATGGCCCGGTCTATCTGGCCGTCCTTGCGGTACGCGTGCGCCAGGGTGTGCCCCACGAACTGGGGCCGCATCCGCCTCCGTCCTGTGGCCGGGTCCACCGCAGGCCTCCTGTTGGCCTCCGTGAACAACTCTATAGCCTTCTTGAAGTCCAGCACCTTATGGAAGTTCATCCAGCCCTGGGCGAAATACAGGTCGTATATGTCCGGGTTGTTGGCGATTCCTTCGCTGTAGAGGGCCTGAGCGGGCGGGATGTAGCGCCGGTCGGAACGCTCCTGCGAGTCCGTGAAGTTGTAGGAGAGGTGCCAGGCTCCCGTGTCGTAAACATCGATCTGGTGCGGATCCAGCCACGTGACGATTCGCACGATGGGAATGACCGCCGCATAGTTGCCGCTGTGGAAGAACTCGTCCGCCCGCACCCAGAGCAGACCGGCCACCACCTCCTTCAGACCGATCAGTGTGGCCGCCACGAACTGCGTGCCGATCTCGATGTTGGTGACCTTCCCGGGCTGATAACGTTTGCGCATCGGGTCCAGCTGCACCTGAAGCCAGACCACCACCGCGAACAGCGGCACCAGCAGGGCGAGCAGCGAGCGGCGGGCTGTGACGGACACGGTCGTCAGACCTCCTTGCGCTCGAACACCAGCACACCCACCACCAGCAGGATGATGGTATAGGCCAGACCGTAGAAGACCGCCTTCCACATATACAGCGGAAGGTCCGCCGCGGGCACTTCGGGGTGAATGATAGGGTTTTGCACGTCGTAGTTCCCGAAGTTCGGCACCAGATAGTGGACCGCCGCATACAACCACCGCAGCACGATGGGTGTGTTCGGGCTCTTGGACATCGCCTCCGTCACGCTGGAGATGCTTCCCGCGATGAACACGGCCGAGCTCAGGAAGAAGTTCACCGTGACGGTGGCGAAGGTGGAGAAACAGACCGCGACGGCAAGCAGGAGCAGCAGCTTCATATAGACCATGGCGATGCCGCCGATCAGCCCCGGCACCTCGCCGGACCAGACCCATGAGGTCCAGAATGCGCCGAAGTCGAGGCTCGCAAGGCTCTCCAGCGCGCGTGTATTGACTTTCAGCAGGAACACCACCAGGAAGGCGGCGCCCATCAAGGCGACGTTCACGGCCAGGGTGATCGCCCCGCCCAGAAAGCGGCCCAGCACATACTCATAGCGCTTCACTGGCTTGGAAAGGATGGTGTAGATGGTGCGCTGCTCGATATCGGCCGGGATGAGCGAGATGCCCATGATGATGGCGATGAACAACCCCCAGAATTGCACCATCCCCAGCCCGAAGCTCTTCAGGATGACCACCTGCTGGCGGAACTCCAGAAACGTGAACGTCAGAGAGATCAGAACGGAGCCCAGGGCCAGAATCAGGAAGACGTTCAGGATCTTCTTGCGGATGGCCTCTCCAAAGGTGTTCCTGGCGATTACCCACGCTGTCAAGAGACTGTGCCCTCCCTGACGGTTTCAATGAAGATGTCTTCCAGCGTCCTCTTCCCGGGGATGACGGCGGTTATCTCGCCCCCCGTCTGCATGATCATCTGGACGGTCTCGTTCACGAAGCTCTGCTCCACCCGGACCCGGATGGCCCCGTCCACCGTGAATGCGTCGGAGGAGTGCGCCTTGATCTTCTCAAACACGTCGTCCCGCACCCTCTCTGCCCGGATCTCCACGCTCTTGCCGGCGAGCATCTCCTTCAGAGAGCCCACCCGCATCAGCTTGCCCCGGTCAAGAATGGAGACCCGGTCGCAGACCATCTCGACATCCGAGAGCTGGTGACTGCTGAGGAAGACGGTGCGCCCTTCGTCGCGCAGGCGAAGGATCATATCCCGGATGTCCAGATGTGCGATCGGGTCCAGGCCAGATGTCGGCTCGTCCAGGAAGAGCAGGTCGGGGTCGTTGATGAGCGCCTGCGCCAGCCCTATGCGCTGCAGCATCCCTTTGGAGTAGTGCCGGAGCCTTTTGTGCTTGTTGTCCGACAGCCCCACGAGATCCAGCAGCTCATCCACCTTTTTCTTGCGCTCCGCTGCGGGGATGCCGAACAGTGTCGCATAGAAGTCCAGCACCTCGTATCCGCTCAGATGCTCATAGAAGTAGGGGCTTTCCGGCAGATAGCTGATCTTGCGCTTGACCTCAATGTCTCCCGGAGGATACCCCAGGATGCTTGCCGTGCCGGAGGTCGGGAAGATCAGGCCGAGCAGCATCTTGATGGTGGTCGTCTTGCCGGCCCCATTGGGGCCCAGGAACCCGAAGATCTCCCCGCGGTGGATATCAAGTGTCAGATGGTCCACGGCGATGACATCCTCGCCGGTCAGGACGCTGTGGAAGGACTTCGTCAGATCACAGATCTCGATTGCGTTTTCCATTCAGGAGATAACAGCCCTCTCTGAGGTCGTCCGCCCCGGCGCATTGCCAGGGGACGGATCGCCGGTCCCGCCCTGTCAGTCTATACGGTCTGAAAAGGCGTTCCCGCTCCCGTTTTTTAGCCGCCTGTTCCGCCGCTCCTTGCCGGAACAGCAGTATAGAACCGTTCCGGAACCCCTGTCAAACTTTCCGGCTCCCCGGGTTCCTACAGGCTGTGCTCGCGGATGAAGGTGATCAACTCCTCCAGGTCCGCCTCCGCCATCGAGACGCAGGTGTCCGCGCACCCGTAATACAGGCGCACCCTGCCCGTTTCCGGGAAGTGGACCATTGCGCTCGGGAAAACCACATTCGGAACGTCGCCCACGCGTTCATAGATCTCCGTCGGGCCAAGCAGATAGTCGCGCGTCCGCGCGATGACCTTCCAGGGCTTTTCCAGATCGAGCAGTGCGCCCCCGGCGTAGTACAGGAATCCATTGCACGAGGTCCACACCCCGTGATAGATGAGCAGCCATCCCTCGTCTGTCTCCAGAGGGGACGGTCCGGGACCTACTTTGGTGCTCTGCCACCCGGGACAGGGCCCGAAGACGTGCCGGTGCTTCCCCCAGTGCACCAGGTCCGGGCTGGAGGAGTAGAAGATGTCTCCGAACGGCGTATGGCCCCGGTCGCTGGGACGGTGAAGCATGGCGTAGGCTCCGCCCACCTTGCGCGGAAAGAGCACCGCATTGCGGTTGCTGGGAGGAAAGGGGTCTTCCATCTGGTGGAACGTCCGGAAATCCTCTGTCCAGGCCATTCCGATCTTTGCTCCCTGAGCCCCGGCGTTGCACCAGGTCAGATAGTAGCGCCCTTCCAGCTCCACAAGGCGCGGGTCATAGCTGTGGTCGGTCATCACCACTTCGGGGTCGTCGCTGAGCATCGTCAGCGGCTCCGGGTCAATGCGCCATTGGATGCCGTCGTCGCTGAAGCCCACGTGCATCCGGTAGCACAGGTCCACCTCGTCCACCCGGAACACCCCGGCGAAGCCGCCGCCGAATCGCACGATGGCGCTGTTGTGAATGCTGTTCGCGCGCGGCACGCTGGCCGGAGTCACCACCGGGTTGCCCGGATGTCTTTTGAAGACGGTCTCGTTCGCCATATTCCCTCCTGCCCCGCTTCGTCTTTCAGTGCGGGCCGGTCCGGCAGATCCTCAGCATAGAAGGGGGAGGTAGAGGGCCTTCCCGCGGACGGTCACGATTCGTGTCCAGCGTCTCCCACCGCAGCACGTAGCTGACTCCCGGGATCCCGCTGCGGCCGCTGTCCGCCGCCGAGCGCTGCCGCGCTCCCGCGAAGGAAGGATCCACCCGGCCGGGAGACGATCCGATGGCCGGAGCCGGTAGCAGCCCCGTAGGCCGCAGAGTCGCCTCGTCCAGGATCCACGTGCCCGAGCCGTGCTTCACATGCCGCCACGACTGCGTGAGCCTGCCGTCTTTTGCCGTCACCGGACCGAAGCCGATTTCCCAGATGATGGACCCTCCACCGCTGAATGCCCAGCGGTAGTCCCAGTCGCTGGTCCGGTAGATTTTCCACGCTCCGTCTTCCAGGCGAGCGTTGTAAAGCTGTGTGCGGCCCTGATCATCGTATTTGTGATAACTGATCACCACCCGGCCCCTGGAATCGAATCCGATGATCGTGTTGCCGTTGATGATGCCTCCGCCGGGCGGCACCGGGTCTATGATCTCCGCTGTGGCCAGCGTGATTGGCAGCCTGAGGGGCTTGCCGGCGCTGGTTTCCCAGTGCACCAGATCGCGGCTGCGGGCGTAAGAGAGGTCGTGGTTGGTGGAGCAGTCGCCGGTGTCCCTCCAGACCCATACCAGATGATAGAACCCGTCCGGCCCGCGCTTCGGGCCGTGGAAATAGGCGTTCATCTTGCCTTCACCCGAGGTCAGGGGAGTGTCCAGCAGCCTGCGCCAGCGCTTCCGGGAGACGTCATAGACGTTGTAGATCTGGTCGCCGTTTCCGCTGCCTCCGTCCCGGTAGGTGAAGATCAGTTCGCCGCGGGGACCCTCCATGAACACAGGATACGTGACCCGCGACTCTCGCTCGCCCACCATCGCTGGTATGCGCTCCACGCTGTGGATGTCGAAGGGTTTGCGGGAGCGGAAGTAGACCAGGGGATTCCCGTGCATGTTGCCGCTGACGTGCAGAAACCCGCCGCGGTCAATAGCCATCGTGACGTAGTTGTGGCTGTCCCAGCCCAGTTTCTCGGGCAGGCGGGCGAACTGCCAGTCGCTGGAGTCCCGCGTCCGCACGCCCAGTGTCATCTGCCTGTCGGCGTCGTAGAATGCCACGAACTGCCTGCTGCCGTGCGTCAGCAGACAGAATCCCACCGGATGCCCGGACCAGACGGGCATGATATCCTGGCACTCTTCCGCACGCGCCTGACGGCAGAACAGGGCAAAGATCGCCACTAAGGCCAGCGCCAGCAGCCTGAACATCGGATTCTCCTCCTGAGGGATGCTGACGGGGCTGTTCACCACGGCGCGAGGAGACGGCCCCATCGGCCCCGGCAAGGCTTGCACCGGCAGCCTTTGTCACCCGGCATCCCGCCCGGACACTTAGCCATGCGTCATTGCACCGCCTTCCCTTTTGCAGAGAGGCCCGGAAAAGCGAATCCTCTAGCATTGCCGGGAACGGTGAGTTTGCTGGTAGCGCCATTTCAGATCGTCGCTGTGATTCCGGTGTCCCGGAACTTATTCCCGGCACCTGCCAGTCTACGTTGGTCGAGTAGCGCGGCGGGAGCCGCGCGTATGAAGACCACGCATTGCGGAATGTGGTTTCGACTCGTCCAGCTTCGCCGGACGGCTCAACCGGCGTAGGTGGT
>JBBFLP010000033.1:0-16846 GCA_037478975.1 Armatimonadota bacterium | reverse complement strand
TGCGACGTCCCTGTCCCCAGAAACAGAGCGCGAAGCCTCACTTCTCCTTCTTCTCGGCCTTCGGAGGCCTGCGGCCTCCGATCTTGGTCTTCTCCGCTTCCGCCAGAAGAGCTGCGAGCTCAGCATAGGGATCCAGAGGCGGTCCCTCCTCGCGGTATTCCTCGATGCGGCGATCCAGCCTGAGGGCGCTGCGGCGCACCTGGAGGACAAGCCACCAGATGACAACACATCCCACAATGATGCCGATTGTCAAGGCCAGATCGAACACACCCTGTCTCCGCCGGGTCACCGCCGCATCCTCTTGCAAACGGTATGCAGTGCGGAAGTCTCCCGGATGGTATAATGGGATTGTAGCCGACGGTGCAACCCGCCGGCTTTTCAGAGAGAAGAAAGGGCCGCATCCGGCCGCGTTTATGAGATAAAGTGCCCTTCCGCCGCGCCTTCCGAGCCAACTCCATATCGCACATCTTGCTTGCTGCCGTCTTGCTGCTGGCTTCATCTGTGTGCGCCTCCGCCCAGACGCAGGCCCAGCTTGTCGTTCAGCTCCGGCCGGGAGAACTGCACCGCGCTTCAGCACTGGCCGGCAAGGGCAGCCCCGTGCAATCACTCGTCCCTGTGTTCTCGCCGAAGAACCATGATCTTGCCCGCCAGCTCGGGCTGGACCGGTTCTACATCGCCCGTGGCAAGTCCACAGCCGAGATGCGCCGCCGGCTGAAGTCTTCATCGTCGGTGGAATATGCCGAGCCGCCCGCCCTCGTGGTCCCGGCGCTCTTGCCGAACGATCCTCTTTTTCCCCAGCAGTGGGCCCTGCGCAACACCGGCGGGGGCTCGGGCCTCGCGGGAGCCGACATCAAAGCGGTCCAGGCGTGGGATATCACGACCGGCTCCCCGGCGGTGACGGTGGCCGTCCTGGACACCGGCGTGGACTCCACTCACCCGGACCTGGCGGCGAATATGGTTCCGGGACGCAGCTTCGTGGACGGAGAGTCCGGCACCGACGACAACAATGGCCATGGCACCAACTGCGCGGGCATCATCGGCGCAGTGGGCAACAATGCGCTGCAGATGGCGGGCATCAGCTGGAACAGCCGCATAATGCCCGTCAAGGTGATCGGGCGGGATGAAAGCGGCAACCCTTATGGCACCGACCTCTGGCTCTCTCAAGGCATCATCTGGGCAGTGGACAACGGCGCGAGGGTGCTGAGCGTGAGCCTGGTCTCCAGCAGCGACACCCCCACTCTGCGGAGCGCGGTGCGCTACGCGCGGCTGTCCGGGGCCATCGTGGTGGCGGCCTCCGGGAACGATGGCCTGCAAAAAAAGATGTATCCGGCAGCCTATGACGATGCCATCGCCGTGGGCGCATCGGACCGGTGGGATCAAAGGGCGTCCTTCTCCAACTGGGGCGATCATCTTGACCTTGTTGCGCCCGGAGTATCCATCACCACAACCACCCGCGGCGGAGGGACCTGGCAGTTTTTCGCCGGCACATCCGCGGCCACGCCGCACGTCGCCGGCATCTGCGCGCTGGTGCTCGCCGTCCGGCCCGCGACGAACCTGGCCGATATGAGACAGTTTCTGCGACGCGCGGCCGATGACATCGGCGATCCCGGCTATGACATCTTTACCGGCGCGGGGCGGGCTAACGCTTACGTGACCCTGCTGGCCGCCCTGGACCCGACGCCTCCCACGACCCCTGTTGTGACAGACTCGGGCAGATACACGGGAAATCCCAATCAGCTTTCGCTGCAGTGGACTCCTTCGTCGGACCCCGAGTCAGGAATCGAAGGCTATGAATACGCCGTCGGGACGTCCGGGAACCCCACATCCCTGAGGGGATGGACCTGGGTGGGGAATGTGACGTCCGTGACAGCCACCGGTCTCAATCTGCCTGCGGACACGCCCGTCTTCGGCTCCGTGCGTGCACGCAACGGAGCACGGCTCTACAGCAACGCCGCGACGACGGACGGCATCATTTACGCCCCGCTGGCACAAAGCGCTGGCGCTGCACTGGCCATGACGAACGGCCGGTATGTGACACTGAACACGCGCGCCGTCAGCGCAGCCTTCCCGGACAGAGTCTGGATCACCGACTACCCCTTCGGGCCCGCCCTGGCCGTGCAGCCTTCGGTTCCCTGTTCGGTGGGCGACCGCGTCACGGCGGTAGGACGCCTGGAGACCATCGCAGGAATGCGGACACTGGCGGACGCAGAGATCATTATCACGGGCTTCGGACCCGCGCCGCCCGCCCTCACGATGCGGCAGGGTGCTCTGGGTGGGGGTGCACTGAACGGTGAGACCCCTGGCGTGACCGGTGGGACGGGGGTAAACACAGTGGGCCGTCTGGTCCGCATCTCCGGCCGCGTGACGGCCTCCGGGACAGGATGGTTCACGGTGGATGACGGATCCGGACTCTCGGATGCCGGAGGATCGGCCGGGGTCCGCGTGCTGACAGGCGGAACACTACCGCCGGCGGGAAGCTTTGTGCGCGTCACCGGCATTGTGGAGGTGGCCGTGTCCGGGAACGCGACCCTTCCGGTGGTCCGGACGCGCAATCCTGAGGACGTGGAGCCAGTCGAAGAGCTATAGACCCGGGGCGGTCTGCCGGGCGAAGTCCATCATCGCTTCCACGTTCTCCACGGGAGTGTCTGGCGGCACCTCGCAGCCGGGCCCTACCACAAACGGCCAGCCCGCCTCGCCCCAGCAGCGTTCGAAGGCCGCCCGGACCGATGCGGGAGTCCCTTCCAGGAGGACGGTGACCGGGTCACAGTTTCCCAGCAAGGCCACGCGTGGCCCCAGCACGCGGCGCGCAAGGGTCAGGTCCGCAGCGGAATCCACATCCACCATCTCAACGCCAAGCGTGGCGATGCCGGGGAAAAGCTGGTCCGTCCGCCCGCAGATGTGAAGCCGCACAGGCAGCCCGAGCGCCTGCACCCCGCGCACCAGCCGGGTCTGCCGGGGCAGGACCAGTTCCTCGTAGACATCGGGCCCCAGGAGAGAACAGGCGGCATCACCGATGCCCATGATGTCCACGTAAGGAGCCTGCGCCGCGGCAAAGGCCAGCTCCATCTCGCAGGTGAAGTCCAGAAGCTCGCCGGCCCAGGCCGGATCGTCCACCAGATCAAGCAGGACATTGTGCAGCCCCCGGAGCTGCGCCGCGGCGGCGAGCGGCCCCTCGATCCACCCCAGCACGGGGACTTCTCCCGCCGAGATCTCCTGCAGCGCCTGCGCTGCTAGCACGCGATCGTGCATGCGGCCGCCCCCCAGCGGGTCGGGCAGCTTCAGACGCGCCAGATCGGCCCGCTCGCGAAGCAGAATGGAATCGGGATGGTGCGAGGGAGGCTGGTCCTCGAACCAGACGATGGGCGCTCCGCAATCTGCGGCCTCGCGCACCGGATCGGAGCAAAGCGAGAGCATGTCAATCCCGAATCGCGCCGCCACCAGAGTCTGCGCACGCACAAGCACGCGCCAGTCCCGGCAATACAGACCATATGGCACATCCGCGTGCCGGGCGGCGAAGGTCATGGTGATGGGTTGCGCGCACAGGTGGTCCACGGATGCCCCGTTCAGCGTGCGCGTCATCCGCTCCGCAGAGTTCACGGCGGGACTCCCTCTTTGTTGCTCAGACCTCGATGACCGCGCGGATGACTCCGTCGGCCCGGTCCCGCGCCAGACGGAGCGCCCTGTCCGCCTCCTCAAGCGGGAAGCGATGGGTCACCAGCGACTTGAGGTCTATCCGCCCATCGCGAGCCCACTCGATGGCGCGCTCCACGGCGTCCCGGCTGCGCCGCACAAATATCAGAGTCAGGTTCTTGCGCCGGGCCGTGGAGGCGGTGAAGCAGACTTCGTCAGGGTAAGGAATGCCCACGATGATGACCCGCGCATTGAACCCGGCAACAGCCACCGCCTGCTGAACAGCCTCGTTGGTTCCCGCGCACTCGAAGACCACATCCGGACCGCCGCTTTCGTCCCGCACAGCCAGGGCGGCCGCTTCCGGATCTCCCTCGATGGCGCGGTCCGCTCCCAGACGCAGGGCAAGACGGCACCGCTCCGCCAGCGGGTCCGTCACCCAGATCTTCCCCGCCCCCGCCACGCGCGCCGCTTGCAGGACAGAGAGCCCGATGCCTCCCGCGCCCAGGATGGCCACTTTCTCACCGCCCTGTATGTTGGCCAGGTCAACCGCATAGATGCCGACCGCCATCGGCTCGGTCATTGCGGCTTCTTCAAATGACATCCCCGGCGGCAACTTGATGCAGAGCCGCGCCGGCCAGGCCACGAACTCGCGCAGCGCGCCGTCCACGGGTGGAGTGCCGAAAAAGCGGACCGCCGGACAGAGATTCGGCCACCCGCGGCGGCAGGGGTCACACTTTCCGCAGCTCTGGCCGGGCTCCACCGCCACCCGGTCCCCGGGCGACAGCCCGGACACTCCGGGCCCGGTCTCCACGACCTCCGCACCGACCTCGTGGCCCAGTATCAACGGATCGGTGACGATCTGATCGCCGATGCGGCCCTCGTTGTAGTAATGCACATCCGACGCGCACACCCCCACCGCCCGGACCCGCAGGAGAACCTCCCCCAGGCCTGGAACGGGAACCGGCTCGTCGCCTGTGCGCAGATCGCCCGGAGCATATAATCTGACGGCTTTCATCGGTCTGCCTCTCCCCTCAGGGTCCGCACCAGGCCTTTCAACCTGCGGCGGCGCTGCCCGCCCATTTTACGCCGCGCGTCAGCAACAATCCGAAGTTGGGGTCACGGCACGCGGCAGGGTCGTGACCGAGCGCCAGGTAGAACACGCGTCCCTTCCCCCAGCTTTTCGTCCAGGCCACCGGCCACGCCTTTCCCTGCCAGAGCGCCGTCGCCAGCACGTTCACGCGGTGGTCGTAGCTGGTGATATACTGCTCATCCGTCACCATGAACTCATCCAGATCCCGGGTGATCTCGTGCTCGCGGTCCAGCACGCTGACCTGATAGGAGCGGTAGTGTGGATGGGTGACGAAATACCCGCCTACGATCGCCCGGTAATCGTCCGAATCGCGGAATGAATCTGCGCCGCTGTGGACCGGGACAAAACCTTTGCCGGAAGCAATAAAGTTGGACAACCCCACCAGCTGAGCGTCCGAGATCTCGCCGACCGTATAGTAGAAGACCACACAGTCGAAATCCGCCAGCTCCGGGCGCGCGAAGACCTCCAGATCATCCTCCACGCGAGTAACTTCGAAGCATCCCGCGCCCTCCAGGTAGCGCAGGATCTCGTCCCCGCAGCCGCGATGGTCGTGGACCTCTCCTCCGTTGAAAAGCAGGACTTTCAAAGCCGGACCTCCCCTCGCCGGCCGGGCCAGATCGCCCTCCGGCACATCCGATAAGACAACCGGGGGCAGGCCATCTGAAGCCCGCCCCCGGGGAAGATTCGACAGAACCGCGCCGGATTACTTCGAGCGCACGTAGATTTCGCCCACCTTCTTCCAGTCCACCACGTTCCACCAGGCCGAGATGTAGTCCGGCCTGCGATTCTGGTATTTCAGGTAGTAGGCGTGCTCCCACACATCCAGGCCCAGAATCGGCTTCTTGCCCTCCATCAGCGGGCTGTCCTGGTTCGCCGTGCTGTAGACGTCGAGCTTTCCATTCTCCAGCAGAACCAGCCACGCCCATCCGGAGCCGAACCGCGTCTTCCCGGCGGTCTCGAACTTCTCCTTGAAAGCCTCGAAGCTGCCGAAATCGGCTTCGATGGCCGCCCTGAGGTCGCCCTCGGGCTCGCCGCCGCCGTCCGGGCCCATTATGTTCCAGAACAGCGTGTGGTTATGATGCCCGCCGCCATTGTTGCGCACAGCCGTGGGTATGGCGTCCACCCCTTTCGCCAGGATCTCTTCGATGGATAGCCCTTCCAGCTCCGTGCCCTTGATGGCATCGTTCAGGTTGTTGACATACGCACCGTGATGCTTGGTATGGTGAATCTCCATCGTCCGCGCGTCAATGTGCGGCTCCAGCGCATCGTATGGATAGGGAAGCTCAGGCAGAGAAAAAGCCATCTGTCTTACCGTCCTTGCAGGTTATGGATTTGCGGCCGCGTCCGTCCCTGAGGGATACGCGACCCGGTCGCACGACATACATACATTACCCGATTTGCGACCGGTTTGCACACCCACGCGAAACCGCAAACAACACGGCCCCGGCCGCCGTGCTGCTCGGTCCCACGCAAGCGGGAGGCAGAAAACAGGAGAGAGGCAGGATAGAAAAGTAGCTCAAAAGGTCAGCCGGCGGCGGTGACCAGCGAGGGTGCCTGCAGAGACTGCGCTCTGCGCGCGGCGCGCTCCAGCAGAGGCTTCAGGAAGCGGCCCGTATGGCTCTCCGGGCACTGCGCCACCACTTCCGGCGATCCCGCGGCCACCACCCGGCCGCCGCCCTCGCCTCCCTCCGGCCCCAGGTCAATCACCCAGTCCGCCGTTTTCACCACGTCCAGATTGTGCTCGATGACGATCACGCTGTTGCCCTGGTCCGTGAGGCGGCGAAGGACCTCCAGCAGTTTGCGGATATCGTGGAAATGGAGCCCCGTGGTGGGCTCGTCCAGAATATAGAGCGTGCGGCCGGTGCCGCGCTTGGAAAGTTCCGTGGCCAGCTTCACCCGCTGAGCCTCGCCGCCGGAGAGGGTGGTGGCTGGCTGGCCCAGGCGGATATAGTCTAGCCCCACGTCGTGAATGGTCCCCAGCTTGCGCGCAATGGGCGGGATGTTGCGGAAGAACTCCAGCGCCTGCGAGACCGTCATATCCAGAACATCCGCGATGTTCTTACCCTTGTAGCGGACCTCCAGCGTCTCCCGGTTGTAGCGCTTCCCCTTGCACACCTCGCACGGGATGTAGACATCGGGCAGGAAGTGCATCTCGATCTTGATAATGCCGTCGCCGC
This sequence comes from Armatimonadota bacterium, assembly GCA_037478975.1. Lineage (GTDB taxonomy): Bacteria > Armatimonadota > UBA5829 > DSUL01 > DSUL01 > CALCJH01. The sequence continues at coordinate 9,949 of JBBFLP010000033.1, read as the reverse complement.
GGCACGCCTCGCAGCGCCCGCCCTTCACATTGAAGCTGAACCGTCCAGGCTGATACCCCCGCATCCGCGCGTCAGGGGTCTGGGCGAAGAGCGCCCGAATCAGGTCGAACACGCCGGTATAGGTGGCCGGGTTGGAGCGCGGGGTGCGGCCGATGGGCGACTGGTCTATGTCTATGACGCGGTCTATGTGGGACGCTCCCAGAAGCTCGTCGTGTTCCCCCCACCCCCGGTATGCGCCGTAAACCTCTCGCATCAGACGCGGGTAGAGGGTCTCCTGTATGAGGGTACTCTTGCCGGAGCCGGACACACCCGTGACACACACCAGCATCCCGAGAGGGATCTCAACATCAATGTTCTTGAGGTTGTGCTGCCGGGCCCCGATGATGCGCAGGAAGCGCCCGTCGGGTTGACGTCTCTTTTCCGGGACCGGGATGCACTCCTTACCCGATAGATACTGCCCTGTGATGGACTGCGGGTTGCGCTCGATGTCCTCCACCGTGCCGGCCGCCACCACCTGCCCCCCGTGCTCGCCCGCCCCGGGCCCGATGTCCACCACGTAATCCGCAGCACGGATGGTATCCTCGTCGTGCTCGACAACAATGATGGTGTTTCCGAGATCCCGCAGGCGCTGGAGGGTCTCAATGAGACGGTGGTTATCGCGCTGGTGCAGACCGATGCTCGGCTCATCCAGAATATAGAGCACGCCCATCAGGCCTGAGCCGATCTGCGTGGCCAGCCGGATGCGCTGCGCTTCCCCTCCTGCCAGCGTGCCCGCAGCCCGGTCCAGAGTGAGATAGCCCAATCCCACATCCTGCAGGAAGCCCAGACGCGTGCGGATCTCCTTGATGACCTGCCGGGCGATCATCTCCTGGCGCTCCGTGAGCTTCAGGCTGCCGAAGAACTCCAGCGCGGCGCTGACGGAGAGGGCGGTCACCTCGGCGATGTTCTTGCCGTCCACCCGGACCGCCAGGCTTTCCGGCTTCAAGCGTTTTCCCCCGCAGGACTCGCAGGGGTATTCCGTCATGAACTTCTCGGTCTCGTCCTTCATCTGCTGGGACGAGGAATCCCTGTACCGCCGCTCCAGCCAGGTCATCACTCCCTCGAAGCGGGTCTCCCAGACGCGCTGCCGCCCGTAGCGGCTGCGGAAGCGCACCTGCACGGGGCGGCTGTCCCCGTAAAGAACCGCCCGCTGCTGCTCCGGCGTCAGACGCTCCCAGGGCGTATCCAGCGAGAAGCCCAGATTGTGCGCCAGCCCCTGCAGAATGGAGTTCCAGTATTCGCTGGTGGTTCCCGCCAGAGGGGCGATGGCCCCACGGTTGATGGACAACCGGGGATTCGGCACAACCAGATTCTCATCCAGCCGCAGGAAGGAGCCCAGGCCGTGGCAATCCGGACAGGCTCCATAAGGACTGTTGAACGAGAAGTTGCGCGGCGCAAGCTCCTCCAGACTGACCCCGCAGTCCGGACACCCGAACGCCTCGCTGAAGGTCATCTCCTCCCCGTCCACGATGGCCACCGTCACCAGCCCGCCGGCCAGGCGCAGTGCAGTGGTGACGGAGTCGGAGACCCGGCCCGCCGCATCGGGACGAAGGACGATGCGGTCCACCACCACCTCGATGGTGTGCTGCTTGTAGCGCTCCATCGGGATGTCGTCGGTCACCTCGTAGACCGTGCCGTCCACGCGCACCCTGACGAATCCCTGCTGACGGGCATCGTCAATCACCTGACGGTAAATGCCTTTGCGCCCCCGCACCAGAGGAGCCAGGATCAGCAGACGGCTACCTTCCGGCAAAGCCATCACCGCGTCCACAATCTGCTCGGCAGTCTGACGGCTCACCGGCTTCCCGCACTGGTGACAGTGGGGAACCCCGATGCGGGCAAATAGCAGGCGCAGATAGTCGTAGATCTCCGTGACGGTCCCGACGGTGGAGCGAGGATTCCGCGTGGTGGACTTCTGGTCTATGGAAACGGCAGGGGACAACCCTTGAATATCGTCCACGTCCGGCTTGTCCATCTGCCCCAGGAACTGGCGGGCATAAGCGGACAGGGACTCCACATACCGCCGCTGCCCCTCGGCGTAAATGGTATCGAAAGCAAGCGATGACTTCCCCGAACCCGACAGGCCGGTGATGACCACCAGCCGGTCCCGCGGGATCTCCACATTGATGTTCTTCAGATTGTGCTGGCGCGCGCCGAGGACTACGATGCGGTCCTGTGACATGTCAGGCTGCAAACCTCACGATTCACTCTCCCCCACCTCAACGACGCCCCGCACGGGCCGCGGCCCGCCTCTGAGCCGGAGTCACCGCCTCGTCCACAAGAGAACCTTTCGGCAAGAGCTTTTTCAGGCGCGTGATCTCATCCCGCAGCAGGGCAGCCTGCTCGAACTCCAGCGCCCGCGCTGCCGCCTTCATCTCCTTCTCCAGGTCGCTGATCGTGAGCATCAACTGATCCAGCGGCACTGCATCGCCGCGAATGGAACGGGACTTGCCAAGCGCTCCCGGTTCACTATCCCGCGCCGCGGCAGCCCCGAGCCGTGGAGCTTCCAGGACATCCCGGATGGCCTTGCGGATGGTGCGCGGCTCTATGCCGTGCTCCCTGTTGTAGGCCATCTGGATCTCACGGCGTCTGTTGGTCTCGTCAATGGCTCTGCGCATCGAATCCGTGATGGTGTCCGCGAATAGAAGCACCTTTCCGGAGGCGTTCCGGGCTGCCCGCCCGATGATCTGGATGAGCGACGTGTCGGAGCGCAGGAAACCCTCCTTGTCAGCATCCAGCACCGCTACCAGCGCTACCTCGGGGAGATCCAGTCCCTCCCGGAGGAGGTTGATCCCCACCACCACGTCATAGACTCCCAACCGCAGATCCCGCAGGATCGCGATGCGGTCCAGAGTCTCTATCTCCGAATGCAGGTAGTGCACCTTGAACCCGCACTCCAGGAGATACTCCGAGAGATCCTCCGCCATCTTCTTGGTCAGCGTGGTCACCAGCACCCGCTCGTCGCTTTCCACACAGCGGCGTATCTCGGCGATCAGGCTGTCTATCTGTCCCTTTGTGGGCCGGACCTCCACCTCCGGATCCACCAGCCCGGTCGGCCGGATAAGCTGCTCGACGATCTGTTGCGAGTGCTTCCGCTCGTAGGGTCCGGGCGTTGCGCTCACGAAGATGGTCTGCCCCATCAGCGCCTCGAACTCCTCGAACTTGAGTGGACGGTTGTCCAGCGCGGACGGCAGACGGAATCCATATTCGACAAGAGTCTCCTTCCGGGAGCGGTCGCCGTTATACATCCCGTGGATCTGCGGGATGGTCTGATGGGACTCGTCTATGAACAGCAGATAATCCTTCGGGAAATAAGAAAGCAGCGTCGCAGGGGGCGACCCGGGCGGGCGGCGATCGAAGATGCGGGAGTAGTTCTCAATGCCGTTGCAGTAGCCCACCTCCCGGATCATCTCCATATCGTAGCGCGTCCGCTGCTCAATACGCTGGGCCTCGATGTAGCGTCCCTGCTTCTCGAAGAACGCCACACGCTCCAGCATCTCCTCTTCGATCTCCCGCAACAGTTCCTCCAGCTGGTCCGCCGGCGTGACGTAATGTGTTGCCGGAAAGATGGTCACCCGGTCCAACTCGGCGGTCACCTCGCCCGTCACTGGATCCACTGTGGTGATCTTCTCCAGCTCGTCTCCGAAGAACTCCAGACGCGTCAGGATCTCCTCATCCGCCGGCTGGATCTCCAGAGTATCGCCCCGCACGCGGAACGTGCCGCGCCCCCCGCCGAAATCGTTGCGGACGAACTGCATCGTTATGAGCTGACGCAGCACTTCGTCGCGCGAATAACACTCCCCGCGCCGGAAGGTCATCAGGCTCTTCAGGTATTCCTCGGGAGACCCCAGGCCGTAGATGCAAGAGACGCTTGCCACCACCACCACATCGCGCCGCTCCAGCACCGCCTGGGTAGCGGAGTGCCGTAGCCGGTCTATCTCATCATTGATGGAACTGTCTTTCTCGATATAGGTGTCCGTCTGCGGGACGTACGCCTCGGGCTGGTAATAGTCGTAGTAAGAGACGAAATACTCGACTGCATTCTCCCCGAAGAACTCCCGGAACTCGCTGCAAAGCTGAGCCGCAAGTGTCTTGTTGTGCGCGATGACCAGCGTGGGACGCTGCAGACGTTCGATGACATTGGCCATCGTGAACGTTTTGCCGGAGCCGGTGACCCCGAGCAAAGTCTGCATCTTCATGCCGTCCAGCACGCCCTGTACAAGCTTGTCAATGGCCTGCGGCTGGTCCCCTGTGGGTCTGAGATCGGTTGTCAGCCGGAACTGTGACATCTTTGCGAACACGCTCCCGGGAGGGTCCGGGGACTTCCCGAATTCAGCATATCTGAACAGCCCCGCGTCTGCCAGTGCGCAGTTTGCCCGGGAAGGCCGAAGGCCGCCCGTCAGGACGGCCTTCCTATTCAACACTCTCTTTGCAGCGATGGTGCCCGATCAGAACGGGGGCGGCGGCGGGCCATCAATACCGGTACCTCCTCCGCCTCCACCGCCTCCGCCGGCGATCAGAATGCCGGCCAGGATGGCGAGGGCCGCAAGAATGCCCGTATTATTCTTCTTCTTTTTCGGCCCGGTTGCCGCTTCATCCGGCAGAACCTGCCCCTCGGCTCCGTTCTGGGCCACCGTGGGCTGTGCGATACCCGGGAAGCGAGCAACGATCTGCTTCACCGCATCTTCCGTCGCGGCCAGCGCGAACTGCTCCGGCAACCCGGCCACCATATTCGCCGGCGAGCGGCCCGTGGCCACCAGTGTCTGTCCCTCGACCCGCCCGGTCTCAGCGTTCAGGATCTCCGCCGTAATGGTGATCTGGCCCTCGCGCTTCTCCGAGTCGAACTCGAAGTCCGTAATGGCCCCCACCATCACCCTGGGGAACTCCATGACCTGCGCGATGCGCAGGGCGCGCTCGATCTGATCATCCTCAATGCCAAACGGCCCGCGCACGTCGGACTCCCGCAGAACGTTCTCCTCCTGAGCCCTGCGGATGACCGGATGCCGCGGATTGTACAGCACGCCGTTGTAGCGGCGGCTGAGCATGGAAGCATCCTTCATCGCGCGAGCCACCCTCGGCCCCAGGGTATTCGCATTCTGCTCCACCTGGCTATCGAAGGGCATGATCAGTAGACCGAGCCGCGGTCCGGTGTATACCGGCTGAGCCGGGGCCGGAGCGGGCGCGGGAGATTCCGCAGCGGGAGCAGGCGAAGCAGCCGGCTGGACCGCCGGAGCCGAGACCGGCGGCAGCGTAACCGCAGGTTCCGTGTCCTCAGCGGCAACCGCGGTCGCCAGACCGGCAGCCAGCACCGCCGCAAGCGCCACTTTCCCCGCGCGGAGCGCATACTCTCTCATCGTGACTTGCATCGGTTTATCCGTAGATTCCCTTTCCGTATCTCCTGCTTATGCGCCCGCTTCTCAGGGCCGCAGAATCAGTTCACAGTCCACCAGCGCCCGGATCCAGTATCCGCGGCCAGGCTCAAGCTGAGTCACCTGCGTGCCGGGCCGCACCAGGAAGTACTCCCCGCGGGTGCCGGCAGCCGGGTTCCAGCCCCAGGCATAGTCGCGTATCCATCCGGCCGCCGCAGCGGAGGCCAGAGTCCGGACCTGCCCCTGGTAGCGCACCTGCGCATTGCCCAGGGCGATTGGCACCGCGAACACCGAGGCGATCTGGTTCCACCCGGTATACAGAGTCACCGCATACGGTGTATCCTGCGGCCACAGCCTGCCCGACGCGTAGACAGTCTCCGTGGTGGTGGGCATCACCCAGAACCCGGATCCGCCCTGCATCCGCATTGCGGCGCGGTCGGTAGGATACATCAGGTACCGGTTCAGCGTAGGACTCCACATGGCCAGCCGCATCCGGGTGGCCGCGTCGTCCGCCGTATTGCCGGGCGTTCCTCCGTCGCCAAAGACATCCGCAGGATCAGCGCTGGTCGGAATGACGCTCAGGCCGATCATATCTATCCGGTTGCGCACGAGGCTTATCGCGTATCCGCCGACGGTCACCGCCTGAATGGTGGACTGGGCTGGATAACCTCCGCCGCCTCCCCAGGCAACACTGATAGTCCACAGGCCGCTCACGTTCGCCGGACCCAGGCTCACCGAATACTCCCCGGACGACGACGTCGTGACGGTCCGGGAGATGACGGAGCCATCCTCCTCGCGCGTCGCTGTGATGGTCAGCGTCGCAGGATTCAGGAAGACCGGGGTCAGGCTGCCCGAGACCACGATCTCGTCCCCAAGGTTCGGCGCAGACGGCGCGATGTTCAGGATCAGGCTGGCTCCACTGACCGTCGGCCCGGTGAAGACCGCGCTGCCAGCCGGCAGACGGGTGGTGGCCTGTCCGTTGCTGGCCGTGAAGTAGTAGGTATGCGTCCCGGCCGTCAGCTGGATGGGCGGCGACTTGTAGAGCGAGCGTCCCTGAGCATCCGAATAGGACGGATCCCGCGTCATGGCGCGCCCTGGCTGGCTGTCTATGAACACCATTACCGAAGTCGCCGGCGCCCCGTTCGGATCGCGATACTTCACACTGTAGATGAACGTGCTGGGAGTGCCGGCAACGGCATCCACACGCCCCTCGCTCAACTCCGGCTCCACCAGATCCTGAACCAGTGGTCCGCTCTGGAGAGCCATCGTCTCCGCATCCTGGAAGCCGTCATTGGCAACGAAGCGGTAGTTGTGGCTACCCAGACCGAGCGTCGAGGAATAGCTGTAGACCACTCCGGCGCGGTAGTCCGTCCCGGGCGTGACCTTGGTCATATTGATTGGCGCGCCGCCATCAATGATGACCCGCACAAACGCCGGCGCGTCATTGTCCGCATCCGAGTAGGTCACGGACCAGGTGAACACCGTGGAGGTCGTGCCGTTGGCCGGCGAGACCCCCTGCCCGGGCCCGATGGTCAGGACCGGCCGCGAGTTTATGGTCACAGTCGGGTCGCTGGCGCCCGTAGTATCCGCCGGGAAGCGGGTCAGGGTGGCTCCGCTCCTGTAGCCGTCGGATGCTACGAAGTGGAACCGGTGCGTCCCGGCCGGTAGATTGCCGATGACAGCCTGGTGGACCACCGGGCTTGTCCAGTCCGACGGCGGTGCGAGCGGGCTCATCACCACCGGTTCATGGGCTCCGTCGGTGAACACCAGCATCACATATCCCACCACTCCGCTGTGCGGAGCAGCCGGGTCATTGTCTGCGTCGGAGTAGCTCACCCGGAATGTGAACGTGTCCGAAGCCAGACCGCTGACCGGATTCACAGAACCCGCCGTCAGCACCGGCGGAACGTTCCCCGCAGGCGCGGCGCTGCGCACGGCCGGGCCGTTAAGTTCGCCGCTCGCGGGGAACCGCACCACAGTGCTGGTGGGCGGAGCCACAGCGCTGAAGTGATACGTATGCGCCCCGATGGGCAGCGCCGAGGTCACCACCTGATAGGTCACCGGCTGGCGATAGTTGGTGGACGGGGGCGTCGGCTGGGTCATCACCAGCGACGCGATGGATACCGTGTCGCCCACCGTGATGCCCTCCGCCGCCGGATCCGTCACTCCGATGGTCACCGTGTTGGCACTGTTCGTCAGAACCAGGAAGGTCTTGCCCGTTGCGGCCGTGGCGGTCTGCTGGATCCCGGTATCCGGTGAGAGCACCAATCCGGTGGTGATCTGCAGGATCTTGCCGGCCAGCACACCGGGCTGCCAGTTCGCCCCCTGGATGGTCAACGTGGCCCCGTTGATCGCGGCGATGATGCCGGAGTAGTCGATCTCCTGCGGGTTGTCAATCCACACGCGCGGATAGCCGACTCCCGGCGCGTCGCCGTCCGGATCCGTGAACTGGACGGTATAGGTCACCGGCGTGCCCGGCAGATTCCCCGCCGCAGGATTAGGCGAGACGCTGCCATTCAGCAGCCTGGGATCATCATTCACCACCGGTCCGGGCAACGGCACTACGTCCGTAAGGACGGTGGCCGAGTTCCGGGACCCATTGGCATCGAACAGGGCATAGCCTGTGCCGTCCGACGCCTCGAAGTAGTACTGATGCCTTCCGCTCGGCAGCGTGGTGGTGTAGGTGAAGGTCACCCCGTTGGTGTAAATGGGCGAGCTTCCCGCCACCGGCTGCATGGGGTAGGCCACACCGTTGATAACCACCCGAACAAACGCGGGAGGCTCTCCGGTCTGCCCGTCAAGGTCGGTGTAGACGACAGTGAAAGTGAACGGCGTGGAGCTTCCGCCGTCCACCGGGCCGGGCAGATCCGGCGAGAACCGTCCCTGCGTCAGTATAGGCGGGTTATTCTGACCCACCGTCGGGCCCGCTGCGGCGAACCAGTACTCGATATCCACATTGTCCGAGGCCGTGTTCGCCGTGCTGAACAGAACCCGGCCGTTCACGAAGTCTATGCGGTAGTCGCCCGCATTGTAGTAGTCAATGTAGACCAGGCGAACTCCGGGCGGCAGAGCGGCACCCAGCGCGATCACGCCCGTGGCGGCATTGTACTTCCCGCTGTTGCCCACGCTGTAGTAGTCCGTACCGATACGGTTGGGATTGTCGTAAACACCCCTCACCTGGTGCACCACGGCGGGATCCACCGTGATGGTCAGGCCATCAGTCGAGACGGACCGGATAGCCGGGTCGCCCGGCAGAAGCTGGCCGGTGAACTCGCGGCGGAGCACCGATCCATTCTTCATAATGCGCGGCTCCAGCAGGATGCCGGTGTCCCCGATAGCCGTCACCGGCAGCGGCCCCACGATGGGGCTGCGGCTGGTGGCATACAGCCTGCCGGACGAACTGGACGCAAAGCTCAGCACCTCGCCCGAACCCTCGCCCGAAGGCTGGCGAGTGATGGCCATCGCACTGGGTGATGTGGACGGGTTGAACTGAGCGACAAACGTCCCGTCGCTTGCCTGGAAGCTGTAGTAGTAGTTGACCGGCAGGTCGCCAGGGTTCTCTGGCCCGGGCAGCGTGGTCACAAACTCGAACACCGCACCGTCACTGTAGACCGTGTCCAACGGCACACGCTGGCTCATGTTGTTGCCGCTGTCCCAGATGATGGGGTTGGCCGCGTAAGTTACCCACACATCGCGGCTGGCATCCGCCAATGGCGTGCCAAGAGTGATCTCGCCCGTGCTGGCATCGAACGAACCGCCGGTGTAGTGGTTCGTCCCCTGCCCCTGCGAGTTCGTCCAGACACCCGTCACCGACAGCACCGGGACGGCCCGGGTGCGCACCGTGGTGGCGCTGGAAGGCTTGACCCGCTCCAGCGTGCGCACTGTCCGCGGATCGCCAGCCTGATAGCGGGCGCCTATGAACACCTTCACGTAGCTCGGCGCGCGATTGTTCGGGTGCTTGTAGGTCACCTCATATACCCACCGGGTGGCAGCGTTCGCCGTGCCGTCCGGGGATCGTACGCGTCCGTTCTCGAGCGACGGTTGCTCCAGGGCAGTGACCGTCGGCCCGGAGAACCAGTTGAACACCTCCGGCTGAGTGGAGGAAGGATAGCGCACCAGTTCTCCGAAGATGACATCGCTGGGATCGGTCGGGCGGCCCCAGTCATCCGCGAACTCGAACCGGTAGCGCTTCAGACCCAGCCCCAGAGACGCCGCCTCGATTGAGGACAGACGATACTCATACTGCACACCGGCCGCGAAGTTGTTGTCGGTCTGGACCACTTTGCGCATCGTGGCGCGCAACTGTGTTCCGTCACCCCGGTCAATGATCAGATCCGTGAGTGCGGGACGCTGATTATCGGCATCCCGGTAAGTCACGCGATACACGAACTCCGTCCCCAGCGGCCCGATGGTGGGCGTGACGCTGTGGTCGCTGAGAACGGGAGCCGTGTTGACGTAGGGCCCCGGCATGTAGTCGTTGTTGGAGGCGTACTGGTCGCCAGGGACATACGGATCCACCCACCAGCTCCAGCTCTGATCCT